>NZ_CABQXJ010000024.1:0-33791 GCF_902468165.1 uncultured Intestinibacter sp. | reverse complement strand
ATATGATACATCCGTCATATACAGAACTGATTCAGGCAATCAACAACAATGTAGAGGAAGACGACAACACCATGATGCTGAACAGTCGTTACTCTCTGGTACTCGCCACCAGTAAAAGAGCAAGACAGCTGATTGCAGGAGCAGAGCCTCTTGTTTCCGGTACAGCAGGAAAGAAACCTCTTGCTATTGCCATTGATGAACTTTACAAAGGACAGGTAAAGATCGTTGCTACCGGTGAAGAAAACGAAGAAGAAACCAAAGCAACAGCTTCAGCAGTTACTGATGAGGCAGTTACAGAAGAGGCTTCTGAAACACCGGAAGAAACTACAGAAGAAAACACCGAAATTTAATAAATAAATTATTAATTATTAACTTTTGCACTTATGCTTTTTAATATTTTTGCTATAATATATCTATTATTTTTAGATATACATATAATTAAAAAATAAAATATTATACAAATCAATATACTTATGAAACTCCAAATTATACCACAACTTATATTCTGTAGTAAATAAGCTAATCCGCCCATTAATATGGATGCAATCAAATATTGCCATACATTTTTAATCATCTTCATCGGAGATATTTTAACTGCAATCCACATAATCATCATATCTACAATAATCGCCTGTATTCTAGCCAAGCTACGTGCACTATAAAGTAAAACAAAACTTTTTTGGGCACTTATAGTAAGTAAAGGAACTAAAAATATTAAGTGTAGTACTTGTGATAATACTGATAATTTTGGTTTCCCTAATGATCTATAAACCTCACTACTATAATATCCAAATACAATAACAATACCACTCATAAGCCCCCAAAGACCAATAAATCCTGTGGCTTCACTCCATTGGCTTCCTAATAATATTTGTGTTATTAACTCTCGATACATAAATATGCCTACTGCCATTGGTAATACTATAATTGCGATATATTTCTGAAATTTAAAAAATACATCTATAAATTTCTTTCTATTATTTTGTAATCTAGATAATGTTGAAAATAGAATTGGAGTAGTTGCACTTGTAATCAAATTCATTATTTGATTAACTGTTGTCATAGATGTCTTATACATACCTAGGTAATAAGGCGAAAGATAAACACCTACAATAAATGTACCAATATATAATGTTAGCCAAATCGTAATCTGTTCAATTAAGCTCCAAATACTAAATGAAAACATATCTTTTAATAACTCTACCGAATAAAAAAGTTTTGGTTTCCACTGTGAACTATATGTCAATATTATAGCATTTGATAGATTTGTTAATATTGTTCCAATTACCAAAGCCCAATATGTTCTCATTTTAAATGCCAATGGTAATGTTATAAAAATAGGTATTAAAATACCTATCAGTCTAGAAAAAAACAATGTTTTAAAATCAAACTTTCTTTTAAAGTAACCTATTTGCAAACTAGAAAATGATGTTAATGGCAAGCTTATACATGCAATAACTATAGTAAATCCTAATCCTGGACTTCCTACTAATTGAGCAATATTATCTTTAAATATAATAATCACCAACCATAATCCTAATGACAATATCAAATTAGTCCAAAAGGCTACCGTTAAACTTTTTTCCAAATGTTCTTCATCTTTAAATTCATTTTGTATAATATATTTTTGAAAACCTGCATCAGTAAACATATCTACAAAACTAACAATGATATTAATAGTCGCTACAACTCCAAATGCATCCGGAGCTAATATACGTGCTAAAAGCATATTTGATATTGGTTGAATGCATTTGGATAAAATCTCAGTTATAGATGACCATTTTGCTGCATTTATTATTTTTATATCTAATGCTGAATTCATTATTATTTCCTCACTGATTTAATTTATAATTTCTTTATTTTTAATTTTACTTCCAAAATTTAAATAGCATATACCACTGTATAATATAACTGTTAACAGTTGTATAAACTCATCATCATATACTACCATTCCATAATCAATAAATAATCTAAGACTTAAAAGTATTAATATAAGTGAAAATAACTCTCTATTATAACTGAAAAATTGTTTTCTCCTTATAATCATAATATATAACATCTTAAACGGTATAAAATAGTATAAATAAAATCCTATTAATCCTAATCCTGATAGTATTTCAACATAATTATTATGTGAATATGTTTCAGCCCATCCCCCCAATAAATAATAGTAATAGTACGAGAAATTTCCTAATCCTACACCATGTATAGGTTTCTCAGCAAATAAATTTATTCCTATATTTATCATATCAGATCTCGTGGTTACACTTGCATCTGCAACATAAGCTGAATCAAATATACTAAATATACCCTCCATACGAAAACCAATCATATTATATAAAAAAGGTATATTTAAAATACTCCAATATGTTATAGCTAGTCCACATATTGCTCCTATTGTCATCATAATCATTCTTTTTTTTCCACCTTTGTATAAAATAAAATACATAAGACTGCCAATAAGCAATACTATTAATGCTTTTCGTGATTTTGTAAATATAATTAAAATACACAATATCAAGTACATAAATGCTGAAAATTTATTTTTATATTTCAAAAATAAATATAACCATATTATGGATGAAAATGATAATATTATTCCTAATGCATTAGGTTGGAACCCTACAGTTGGGCCTAGTCTTCCAGCTGATGTAGAAGCATTTGTTGTTTCTTTAATTATTTCTAACCAACTTGAAATAGGTGTTTTTAGAAAAATAACTATAAATAAAATTACACTTGAAATACAAAAATAATATAACGTTTTTTCTATTTTCTCAAGGCAATTATTTCTATAATATTGTAATAAACATATACATAATACAGTAAGTTGCAACAGTGGTTTTAATGCCTTTATAGTAGATGATTGTTTTGGTGACCAAAAAATAGATATTATTGACCAAATTAAAAACATTATATTGAATATGGTATAGTAATTAAATGATATACCTTCTTTATTAATCTTAATAGCTATTATTACTAAAAATAAAATTTGACCTATATACATAACACCAGGTATAGACTTTAATGAAAACAAACTTATTATCAATAATAAAACACAGAAATCCTCAATTGATGATTTTTTTATACTATAATTTGACATTCTCATTATATGTACCTAATTCTTTCAAATTAATTTTACTACCCCATTGTTTATCTATTTCTTTAGTAATATCTATATCTATTCCTGATGCTGGATATAATGTTACTTCTCCAAAATATATTTTACCTTCAATTTCATATAAATCTATTCTAGATAAATCATATGGTTTAGAAAGAATTTCTGCTAACTCTTTCATTTTTTCTAGGTTCTTAGGTTTTGGAAGCGTAAAATCTTTTGGTGTGTTTACATCCACCCTATTATACGGTAAGAAATTCCAATCAAAGTCAAAAAAATAATATTTCACATTCCCTGTTTCTCTTCCTGTACAAACCATTATATTTTGAGGTTCTCCATTAAAACATATAATTTTGTAATCTTCTGGAACCCTCCCATCTGACTCTCCCATATACTTTTCACATATAATCCTTGGCTTAATAAATTTATATGGCCACTCTCTTCCTTGATAATAATAGTTACGTTTCAATGTTTTATATAAACTTTGCTTAGTTTTTTCTATATCTAATCTTTCTTTATCTGAACATACTATAACTCCACCAGAATTATGTGTTCCTTTAAGAACAAACTGTTTAGGTAATTTATCAAATGGTATCTCATCTACACTCTCCCATACACCAATTAATGGTATTAAATATTCTTCTCCTATCAAATTCTTAATATATTCTCTCACTTCATATTTATCAACTAAATTTATGTATTCTTCTTTTCTATCATTTAATTTTAACCATTGAATTTTTTCATTATATGTTGAAGGTTGTTTTAAATTAGGATAGTATCCCAATTTAGTTGTAAACATAAGCTTAATATATTTTTCATCAGATAACTTATCAAAAAATCCCTTATATGCCATATGGTTAATAATTCTTTTTGGTTCTCTTGCAGCTCGTATCATTTTTTTTAGCATTAGATTACCTCCACATATTCCAAATCTATATTTTCTAGCTCTATCCATTCCCCAAATGTATAATCCCACTTTTCTGGATTAAATGGTGTTAATCCGCTCCAATGGAAAAAAGTAATCTCCCCAAAATAAATTTTTCCATTAATATCATAAAAATCGATTCTTGCTTGAGGTAATCCTTTAGATAGTTTTCTACTTAATTCTGCCATTTTCTCAAAACCTTGAGGTTTACTTATTTTCTTTCCTGAATTCTTATATCCATTTATAAAATCTAAATGATTAAAATCCATATCATAAAAATCAAATCTAGTATCTATGCCTCTATCAGATGCTATAAATAGAGACTTAGGTTCGCCATTAAAGCAGAAAAATTTATAATCTTTTAATTGACCTGATCCATCATCCATATACTTTTCAGCAATAATTCTTGGTTTTACATCTTTATATGGCCATTCTCTAGTATTTAGATAGTAATTACGTTTTAATGCATGATTTATTTTTCTTTTAGCTTCTTTAATATCTAGCTTAGATTTATCTTTACAAATTACTAATCCTCCTGAATCATGTGTACATTTTAGTACAAATTGTTCTGGTAAACTATCAAAGTCAATATCCTCAAATTTATCCCATATACCAATAGTTGGTATTATATATTCATCACCTATAAGCTCTTTAACATAGTTTTTTACTTCATATTTATCAACCATCTTTACATAGTCTGGATTTCTATCATATAATTTCAACCATTGTAACTTTTCATTATACGTTTGAGGATTTTTTAGGTCTAATGATTTCTTCATTTTAAATCTATATAGTATTTTAAGATAAATAGCATCAAATTTAACTGTTTTAGGTAAAATCCTACCTATAAAAATAATCGCATAATAGATAGGATTACTCATTACTTTCTTAATTGCCGGCATAATCTTTCTCCTTCATAATAGTCTCCATAAATAATTTATTCCATTTACTAACAATATTGTTGACATTTAACTGTTCACGTAACTTAACATTATTAGTAGACATTTTCTTTTGAATCTCTTCATTAGAAATTATTTTTACCATAGCTTGTGAAAGCTTTTTTCTATCTCCTACCGGTATAACATATCCATTTTCTTCATCCCTTATTAATTCTCTAGCAACCCCCGTAGGAAAATCAGTAGAAATTACCGGCAATCCTGAAGCCATAGCCTCAACTAAGGCATTTGGAAAACCCTCAAAATCAGATGACATTATGTAAAGTTTTGCATCTGATATATGTTTCATAACATTAGTTTTCACACCTTTAAATAGAATTCTTTCTTGTAATCCTAATTGATTAACTTTTTCTTGCAGTCTATCTTTTTCTGGACCTTGACCATATATCTCTACATAATAATCTGAATAATCTTTTTCAATATCTGAAAAAGCATCAATTAATAAGTCATAGTTTTTTTGGTTATTTAATCTACCTGCTGAAACAATAAGATTTTTTCTTTTATTAATACTTTGGGTATTAATACACTCCTCATTAACTGGGTTTGGTATAACTGATGTTATTGCATTAGGTTTTTTTTCTAAAAAATAATTTTCTATTTCTCTACTTTGGCAAACAATACAATCGGCTAGCGGATATACTCTATTACAAAGATTTATTAATAGTTTTGATCTTTTTCTAGGGTCACAACGTTCAGAAATTATAATAGGATATTTTTTTCTTGAGATATAGTTATTTATAACTGCAAGTAAATTAGTATTTGTTAAAAAAGATAAAACTATATCTGGATTATATTCCTTCAACTGTTTACGATAAAATATGGCTCCCTTAATCGCGGCAATAGAACTTTGAACAAATCTAATTACTCTATTATGAGATTCTGCTTTTGCATTTCCACCTATAAATTCAACACGCTGATCCAGTTTATATGCTGAAATAGCCTCTTTAAGCGTTATTAACCTAACTTGATGTCCTTGTGATACAAGTTCATTTGCCAATGTAGACATTACCCTTTCTGCTCCCCCCATAGGCATACCTGTTATTAAAAATAGGCACTTCATTTTTTTCTCACTCATAATTCTAATCCACTCCTATCGATAAATTAGGTAACTCAATCCAATCTCCAAATATTTTGTCCCACTTACTTGGTTGGAATGGCATAAATCCACTAAAGTGATAAAATGTTAACTCCCCAAAATACAACTTACCATTAACCTCATAGAAGTCAACACGTACATGCGGCATATCTTTCGATAATATTTTAGATAATTCTATCATTTTTTCAAATTGTACAGGTTTTTCTATACTTTTTTCTGAATTTGGATAGTGTTGTATTATATTTAAGTTATTAAAACTTAAATCAAAATAATCAAACTTTACATTTCCTTGGCTACGCTCAGATGCAATAAACATTGCCTTAGGTTCACCATTAAAACAGAAGAATTTATAGTCTCTGAGCTCTCCATATACACTATCTTCCATATACTCTTCTGCAATAATTCTAGGCTTTATATTTTTATAAGGCCATTCTCTACCTATATAATAAAAGTTGTACTTCAAAGCAATATTAATTTTTTCTCTTGCTGACTCAATATCTAGTTCATTTTTATCCTTTACTATAACTAGACCTTCTGAATCATGAGTACACTTTAATACAAACTGATTTGGTAACTTATCAAAATCAATATCATCAAATTTATCCCAGACACCTAATGTTGGTATAATATAATCATCACCTATAATCTTACTAACATATTCTTTAACCTCATACTTATCAACCATTTTCATATATTCTGGATTTTTATCATTTAATTTTAGCCATTGTAATTTTTCATTGTATGTTGTTGGATTTTCCAAATTACAAAGACGTTTAAATCTTATAAAATAATATATCTGAATATATAATGAATCTGGTAAAATACGAAGGCTATACTTAAGTTTTTTTAATATTTTTTTCTTATTCATATAAGCTCCCTTTATAACCAATTATTTTGTATAAATTCATCAATCAAATTTATAATAGACATTGGATTTTTATTTTCCCATGGAATCGTTCCTGTTGTCTTATTATAATAAGATTCTATAGCATTATCTAATTCATCCATTTCGTATACGGCTTGTACATAATTATTAGATGCAAATGCTTCATTATTTTGAATTTGGTGATCATTTATATGTTCCCCATACTTTTCAAGTCTTGTAACAGCTATTACTTCCTTTCCTGCATTAAGAGCTTTCATTATTGAACCTGATGCACCATGACTTATAACTAAGTTAGATTTATTAACTAAGTCTTGAAACTCATCCTGAGAAAGGAAATCTTTATATTTAAAATGTTTAGGAATATAAGTGGATGTTCCAATCTGTGCAAATATATCTTCCTTTATAATCCCTTTCTCACATAATTCATCTAACTTAACAAATAGTCTATTAAAAGGATAATTTCTTGATCCAACACAAACAAATATCAATATAAACACCCTCCATATATTGCTTTTTTATAAAATTTCTTTTGACTTTCCCACTGAACAATAAATAAATCTGTATTTTTTTCCATCTTCAAACCAGCTACAGTTGGCATATTAGCTCTTCCAAAAGTCTCAATAAATATAAATTTCTTTTTAAAAATTATAGCAAGTAAGTAAAATGGATATGCTACCATTGTACCTGTTGTAATAATAAAATCTGGTTTTTCTTTAAACCAAATATACAATGTTTTTACTGCATTAACTAACATTTTAAATGGCATCAATTTATCCTTTAAATCAGTTTGGCACATCAAATATTTTGCATCTGCATCAAAGTGTGTTTTTTCAGTTACATAAAAACCATCATATTTATCAATCAATGGCTGTAATTTTTTAAGTTGTTCCCAGTGACCTCCCGAAGAAGATACCAAGCATAATTTTGGAACTCTTTTTTTACTCATATACATACTCCTATTTTTTCATTAAAATATAGATATCAATTTTTTAATTGATATCTATATTTTATAAACTATGATAATACAGTTTGTTTATCTTGATCCTTAGACCATTCTTCTTTATACCATTTAACAAATTTACTTAATCCTTCTTCAATTGATGTATCTGGTTTAAAATCGAAATCTTCCATTAAATCTGTTACATCTGCATATGTTTGGTATACATCTCCTGGTTGCATCGGATAATATTCTTTCTCTGCAGTAACTCCTAAGCAATTTTCTAAAGTTTGTATAAAGTCCATTAATTTTTCCGGCTTATTGTTTCCTATATTATAAACTTTATGTTGAACGTTATTTTCATCTTCTTTTGGAGGATTGCATAATAATCTTTCTATTCCTTCTACTATATCATCTATATATGTAAAGTCTCTGTGCATGTCTCCATTATTAAATATTTTTATACTTTTCCCTGACATAATTCTGTCTGTAAATGAGAAATATGCCATATCAGGTCTTCCATAAGGCCCATATACTGTAAAGAATCTAAGTCCAGTAGATGGTATACTATAAAGCTTACTATAACAATATGCCATAAGTTCATTTGATTTTTTTGTTGCTGCATATAAACTTACTGGATTATCTACTTTATCATTAGTTGAGAATGGTATAGTTTTATTTGCTCCATATACAGAACTTGATGATGCATATACTAGATGTTCAACTGTATAATTTCTACAAGCTTCTAGTATGTTAAAGAATCCTATTATATTTGAATCCATATATGCTTGAGGATTTTCAATACTATATCTTACTCCTGCTTGTGCTGCTAAATTTACAACTATCTCTGGTTTATATGTTGCAAATAATTCATTTACCTTGTCTTTATCAGCTAAATCACCCTTTATAAATGTAAAGTTTTCATATTGATTTAAAATATCTAATCTTGCATATTTCAGTCTTACATCATAATACTCATTAATATTATCGTATCCAATTATTTTAACCCCTTTTTCTAAAAGCTGTTTTGAAAGATGAAATCCAATAAATCCTGCAGCACCTGTAACTAATATTACTTTATTTTTGTCTAATAAATTGTACTTTTTCATATTACATTCCTCCAAATTAAATTCTTCTATACAACCTCTTCATTTATTTCTTCTCTATTTAAGATTGATTCTCTTCCTATAGAATAGTAATCTACATTGTATTCCTTAGCATTTTTTAAATCATAGCAATTACGTCCATCATATATCACAGCTGTATTCATTAATTCTTCATATTTACTTAAATCTAAAGATTTTATTTCATTCCACTCTGTAAATATAAATGCCATATCGGCACCTTCTAACGCATCTTCTGGTGAAACTACATAATCAATTTCAGTTGGATATAATTTTTTGAAGTTATTTATTCCCACTGGATCATAAGCTACTATTTCAGCACCCTCATCTAATAATCTTCTAACATTAGGTATTGATGGTGCTTCTCTTAAATCATCTGTCCCAGGTTTGAATGTAAGTCCCAGCACCGCCACTTTCATTCCTTTTAATGAACCGAATTCTTGTTTAGCCTTTCTGAATAATTTAAACTTTTGATTTTCGTTTACTTCAATTGTTGATTTTATAGTTTTTATTTCATAACCATTATCATTAGCTAACCAGTGAAGTGCTTTTGTATCTTTTGGGAAACAAGAACCTCCATATCCAAGACCAGCATTTAAGAATTTGTTTCCTATTCTAGGGTCATAGCTCATTCCTTTTGCAACATCTTCTATATCTGCACCCACTATTTCACAAACATTTGCCATTTCATTCATAAATGAAATTTTTAATGCTAAGAAATCATTTGATGCATATTTTATCATTTCTGCACTTCTTCTATTTGTCACAACTATAGGTTGATTAAATCTTTCATATACATATCTTAGTTTTTCTTCTGCTTTTCTAGATTCAACACCTATAACTATTCTCGATGCATGTAGTGTATCAACTACAGCAGTTCCTTGTGCTAAGAACTCTGGATTTGATGCAACTTCTATCTTAACATTATGTACTAAATTTTCTTTTAAAAATTCTTCTACTTTATCATTAGTACCTATTGGAACTGTTGATTTTACTACTACTAAACAATCTTTTGTTACATTTTCTGCTATTTGTTTACATACTCCGAATACGTAATCTAAATTAGCGGAACCATCTGCTCTTTCCGGTGTTCCTACTCCGATAAATACTATATCTGCATTTTTATATGCATTAGCATAATCAGTAGTAAAGTCTAATCTATTTTCTTTATAGTTTCTTTCCAATAATTCATCTAATCCTGGCTCATATATAGGTGATATTCCCTGTTTCATTATTTCAACTTTTTTCTCATCAATATCTACACATGTAACATTATGCCCTACTTCTGATAAGCATGCTCCTGTTACAAGTCCTACATATCCAGTTCCAGCTACTACTATATTCATTTTTATTCCCCCTACTTATTCACTCTATTTGTTATATCTTCTATTATCAATTCTAATTTCTCATCAACAATCTCTTGATTATCTCCATTACATCCAAAGTAGAATTTAATCTTTGGCTCTGTTCCCGATGGTCTAACAGCTATCCAACTTCCATCTTCTAATATAAATTTAAGAACATCTGATTTTGGAAGGTCGTCTATTCCTTCTTTATAATCTCTAATCTCATTAACTTTTATATCAGCTATTGAATCTATACCTGAATTTCTGAAACTATTCATAATATTTTGAATTTGTTTCATGCCATCAATTCCTTTTAAAGTTATAGATTTTAATTCTTCTTTATAATATCCGTACTTTTTATATACTTCTTGAAGCCCTTCGTATAAAGTCATTCCTTTATCGTAGTAATAAGCTGCCATTTCGCATATTAAAAGTGAAGATACTACTCCATCTTTATCTCTTGCATGAGTTCCTACTAAGTATCCGTAACTTTCTTCATAACCCATCACAAATGTTCTATCTTTATTTTGTTCAAATTCATTTATCTTTTCTCCGATAAATTTGAACCCTGTTAATGTGTCTATACAATCAACACCATTTTCTTTTGCTATTTTAGCTCCTAGTTCTGATGTAACTATTGTTTTTACTATTGTTGGATTTACTACATTTGATATTTTTTCTTTATTATTACTGATTACATAGTCTACTAATAATGAACCAACTTGGTTACCGTTAAGTACTACATATTCTCCTTCGTTGTTTTTTACTACAACTCCAACCCTGTCGCAATCTGGATCTGTTCCTAGTATTATGTCGGCACCAGATTCTTTTGCCATTTCTATAGCTATTTCAAATACTGCTTTTTCTTCTGGATTTGGATATTCAACTGTAGAAAAATTACTATCTGGTAATTCTTGTTCTTTTACTACCTCTACATTTTTAAATCCTGATTGTTTTAGGACTTCTCTTACTGGGATATTACCTGTTCCATGTATCGGTGTGTAGATTATTTTTATTTTGTCTCCAACTCTATCTATTACATCTTGATTTATAATTTGTTTTTTTACTTCATTTATAAATGCTTTGTCTATATCTTTATTTAATACTTGGATTAAATTATCGCCAAGTTTAGTAGTTGGGATTTTGCTGTAATCTTCTATTTTGTTTACTTCTTGTATTATTTCGTTTGCGATATCTGGACAAACTTGTCCTCCATCTGACCAATAAACTTTGTATCCATTATATTCTGGTGGATTGTGACTTGCAGTTATTACTATACCTGCTACACAATTTAAGTATCTTACGGAAAATGATAATTGCGGTGTGCTTCTCAAGCTGTCATATATATAAGCTTTTATTCCACAAGCTGCTAATGTCTTTGCCGCTTCTATGCAAAATTCTTTTGATTTGTGTCTGCTGTCATAGGCTATTACTACGCCTCTTTTCTGACCGTCTTCTTTACACTTTTTTAAGATATAATTACAAAGTCCAAAAGTAGCTTTTCTCACTGTGTACTTGTTGATTCTATTAGTTCCATAACCAATAACTCCTCTAAGTCCTCCAGTTCCAAATTCTAATTCTTTGTAAAATCTATCTTCTATTTCTTTTTCGTCGTTCTGAATTGCTTTTAGTTCTTGTTTTGTTTCATCATCAAAATATGGATTATTCATCCATTCATTATAATTTTTTATATATTCCCTCATTTACTTACACTCCCTAAGATGCATTACTGTCTCCAAACAGTACTTTAACTGTCTTTAAAATCAATTTTATATCTAATAATAAATTTCTATTTTTTATATATTCTAAATCCATCTCTACCCATTCATCAAAACCGATATTATTTCTTCCGCTGACTTGCCATATACAAGTAAGTCCTGGTTTAACAAGAAGTCTTTGTTTTTGATATGAATTATATTGCTCAACTTCTCTAGGAATTGGTGGTCTCGGTCCGACTAAGCTCATATCTCCTTTTAAAACATTAAATAATTGCGGTAATTCATCTAAGCTAGTCTTTCTTATAAATTTGCCTACCTTTGTTATCCTAGGGTCATCAGTCATCTTAAATGCTGGACCTGTTTGTTCATTTTGTTCTTGTAAATGTTTTAATAATTCTTCGGCATTGTGAACCATACTTCTAAACTTATACATTTTAAAAGTTTTTGGATGTTGGCCATTTCTCTCCTGACAGAAAATTATTCTTCCCTTTGGATCTTCTATTTTTATAAGAATGGATACTATTAAAAATATTGGTGATAATACTATTATCCCAGCTAAAGAGCATATGATATCTATGCTCCTTTTTATAAAAAGATATAAATTGGATTCCCTCTCTAAAATCTCATTTAAATCTGTATTTTTGTTTTTAGAGATTGTTTTTTCCATTAATACTCCCCCTCTCTATAAACAAAAATTATTTTCTTTTTCTCTTCTTTTTCTTTTCTTCTTGGCTATGATAGTAATAATTATAATATTCGCTATTTGTCTCTGTTTTATATTTGTTAAGAATAACGCCTAGTATATTTGAATTTACACTATCTAGTCTTTCTTTTGCCACTTTTGCTAAATTTGAATCTACTTCTTCAGAGCCTACTACAAATATAACTCCATCTGAATATGAAGATATTATAGATGCATCACTCACTATCCCAACTGGTGGAGTGTCTATAAATATATAATCATAATCATCTTTTATAGACTCTATAAACTGGCTCATTTTTTTTGAAGATAAAACTTCTGCAGGATTTGGAGGTATTGTTCCTCCTGTTAAAACGTATAAGTTTTCCTGTGTAGTTTTCTTTATACATTCTTCAATATTTTTTCGTCCTAATAATATATCCATTAGGCCTTGTGCATTTTTTGTATCAAATAATTTGTTAACTGTTGGATTTCTTAAATCCCCATCTATTAAAAGAACTTTTTTGTCTATTTTTGCAAAGTTTACTCCTAAATTGCATAAAACAGTTGTTTTTCCCTCGTCTTTTTTAGAGCTCGTTACACAAATTACTTTTAAATTTTTATCTAAATTAGAGAATTCTATCCCCGTTCTTATAGTTCGATATGCTTCTGATATGTTTGATTGTGGTTTTTCTAAACTCGTTATTTTTCCCATATTATCTCCCTATGTATTTATTTTTATAATTCTTCTGGTATTACACCTAGTAAAGGAAGTCCCAATTCCTTTTCTATATCTTGCGGTGTCTTTATTTTTGTATTTAGGAATTCTATTATAAATATAATAAATAATCCTATCATTACACCTAGCACACCTGCTATTAAGATGTTCATTTTTTTATTTGGTGAAACTGGATTTACTGGTGTTTGAGCTTTGTCTATAACTTCTACACCGTTTGCATCAGCTATTCTTATAGCTTCCTTAGCAAATACTTTTGGTATTTCATTTGCTATTTTTGCTGCATTAGACTTATTTGTATCTTGAACTGATACTTTTATAATTTGTGTGTCTGTTACTGTTGAAACTGATATTTTACTTGCTAAACTTCCATTTGATTCTTTTAAGTCTAAGTTTTTTATAACCTCGTCTAAAACTTTTCTTGATTTTATTATTTCACCATATGTTAATGCTAATTTTTGACTTACCATTACCTGGTCGTTTGATAAACTATTTGTACCTTCAGTCTTTTCTGTTTTTACAATTAATGTAGTTTCTGCTTGATATACTGGTTTTGCTATAAAGAAACTGTATACTGTGCTTGCTGCTACACATACAACGCATAATATCGCCATTATAAACCATTTTTTCTTAATAATAGAAAGATACTCCCTTAAGTCTATTACTTCTTCCTCCAATTTTTTCCCTCCCCGATTTTATATTTATACATTATTTATAAATAATGTATATTATTCTAATTTTTTCTGACAAAGAATATTATAATATTTTTTATCAGAATTGTATAGAATAAATTTCATTATCTTTTAATTTTTTTTATTTGTTTTTTTATAGTAAGATTTAGTTGATAAATTCTGAATTTTAATACTTTATAAATAAAACGCAAAAAAAGCTCTGATGAAATCATCAGAGCTTACTGGCGGAGAAGGAGGGATTCGAACCCTCGCACCGGTTAACCCAGCCTAATCCCTTAGCAGGGGATCCTCTTGAGCCACTTGAGTACTTCTCCATTTCTATATACACAGTATATACTATTTTTTTACAGTAGTCAATAATTTATTTTTATTTTATTTATTATTTTAATTCTTTCAAAAAATAAATCTTGCCTCTCTGAACGGCCCTCTCCCCTAAGCAGCATCCAGAGAAGCATTTGAATCAAAACTAATTCATATTTAAGATATGCAAAATCTATTAGATATGTTCATTAAGTTCTTCATATTTATCTATATACTTTGCGCTATGTGAGTCTGAACCTAAAACTAATTTTATATTATATTGTTTAATCAATTCTTCGAGATATCCACTTATATAAGTTTCACCACAATCTTTTTTGAATAATCCCGCTATGTTATAATCGAGTTCATATCCTCTATCTGATATTAGTTTAACTAGTTCTTTTAATTTTTTATTATTTGAGTAATCATATTGGAATTTCTTGTTGTATTTTCTTACTAAGTTTAGATGTCCAATTCTTTTAGGTTTATATTTCCCTAAGTCCGAATTAATAGCTTTTATAAGTGTTTCATAGTAAAGGTTATATACTGATTCTACTGAACCGAGCAAGTTTACTATTTTTTCGAATTCCTCACAACTAAAGTCCATACAATAGTACTTATCTTCTATTTTTATCATATGCACAGATAAAATGCTATCTTCCAAATACTCACCGTATTTATTTAAGTTGTTTTTTATTTCTTCTTCAAACCCTTCTATATAATCTACTTCTGCGCCGATGTTGATTTTTATTTGGTCTTTATATTTTTCTTTTATTTTTTTTACATCATTTATATAGCTTTCCATTTTATCTGCTTCTATAGAGCTATCTTTGGCCGGGGCTGGGTCTTCAAATCCTTCTGGTAGTGGAAAATGCTCTGTAAATGATATTTCATCCACCCCAACTTGTATAGCTTTTTGCACATATTCTTCAAATGAATCATCTGTCCCATGAGGACAGTATGGTGTATGTATATGCCCATCTTTCAGATATTTATGTGGTGATTGTTTCATTTTCTCCCCCCTATATTTTGAAATATAAAAAAGAAGTAATACAAATAACTTGTATTACTTCTTATGCTCAATTACATACTTTTCTTAGCTTCCATTAACATTTCGTTAGCTTTATTCATATATTCTATAGCTTTTTCTATGCAAGTAGCTGTTTCTGTTTTACCCATAGCTTTAGCTTTTTCTACCCATTCTTGGAATGATTCTTCGTGAGATTGGTTGTGGTTTACCCAGTGAACTAATAGTATATTTAAAGTTTTTTCGTCTTTATTTTCTACTACTGTTGCGTGGTCATGTCCACCACACCCGCAGTCATCTCCATGGCTATGTCCGTGATCATCATGGTCATGTCCGCATCCACAATCGTCTCCGTGTGCATGTGCATGTTCTTCTTCGTGGCTATGTCCGTGGTCATGCCCGCATCCGCAGTCATCCCCATGACTGTGAGTGTGAGCTGCTTCGTGTCCGTGTGAATGTCCGTGATCATGTCCTCCACATCCACAGTTATCTCCATGATGTTGTCTTATTATGTCTCTGTTAAATATCATTTCTTTGTCCTCCAATTACTTTATATTAAATTCTTTCTTTATGACTTTTATTGTATCTTTTATTAATAAAGATAGTGGTTTATTTTCTACCCCTACTAAAGAAAAATTCTCTGGCATTATAGGTAGTAATATTTTTAGAGCTTCACTATCACATATAGCTTCACTAATTTTGCTAGTAACTTCACCCATCATAGTATTAGGCATTGTTACTGCGATTGGTGCAACTATTACGCTTGCCTTTTTGGATGATACTACTATAGCATTTTCCCCTGTTGCTCCTTTATTGGCATGGGATTTCATCATTGCACTAGTTGCAATTGAATTTGTGCCTAAAGCATATATATCAATATATGTTGGTAATTCTTCTCTTAAAGATAATATTATTTGGGCTCCTATTCCCCCACCCATTCCATCTATTACTGCTATTACCATGTGCTATACCTCATCTAATCTTTTTTAAGCTAAGATAATATTATATTATTAATCTTGAGCCAATATGATTTTATGATCCATTAATTTTATTTCTTTTATATATCCATCTAATATTTTTTCTTCTCCCAATAAATCAGTTAGATATACCTTTCCATTAACAGGATTTACGTTAACTACGTTTTCCATAACTCTTGTTAATTCATTATTTTTCCCTAATACAAATGCTGAAGATTCACACATTTTAAATCACCCTCCTATAAATACTTTAAAGCGATTTCTAAAAAAAATCAAAAAAGATTTCTATAGTACTGCTATACTTATAGAAACCTTCATGATTTCGTTACACAATATTCATATACCTTAAGTATAGCACTGTTATTTATCCAAAGTCAAACACAATATCCAAATATTGTATTTTATTTCAATTCTATTTTGTTATCACTAAATTACCCTTCTAATATAGCTTTTACACTTGGGAACGCATCTATATTTGTATGAGGTAAGAAACAACAAGATATAAATTCATCCATATATGTTGGGTATACGCTTAATTCAACATATGTCATTACATCTGATATTTCTTCTAATTTAGCTTTAGCTTCATCACTTAATAATGTTAGATAAGATCCTATAAGTGAACTGTTTCCTATGTATTGGAACTTATCTCTATCTATATCTGGAAGTAATCCTATAAATACTGAGTTTTCAATATTTAAGTGGTTTCCTATACCACCTGCTATATAAACTTTATCTACACAGTCAAAATCCATACCTAAACTTTCTACTAATGTTGCTGCTCCAGAATATATAGCACCTTTAGTTCTTATAAAGTTATCTATATCTACTTCTGTTATAAATAAATCGTCTTGTAGATGGTCGTTATCTTTAGCAAATGCTAGTACATATTCACCAATATCATTTTCATCAAATCTTATTCTTTCATTATTTAAATCTCTGTGTATTTTTCCTCTTCTGTCGATTATATTTTTCTTAAGCATTTCACAAATTAAATCGATTATACCTGAACCACATATACCAATCGCTGGTTCATTATCTATAGTATTTAATTTTGGAACTAGAGTTTCTGGGTCTATATCTACACCATCTACTGCTCCTGCAGATGCTCTCATACCACAACTAATTCCTCCACCTTCAAATGCTGGACCTGCTGAGCATGCACAACTCATCATAAAATCTTGGTTACCAAATACTATTTCACCATTAGTCCCTAAGTCTATAAATAGAACATTCTCTTCATTAGCCCAAATACCAGACGCAAGTACACCTGATGTGATATCTCCACCAACATAACTAGCTACATTTGGTGATAAATAAACACTTGCACTTGGATTTATATCTAACCCAACTTCTTTTGCATTTAATTTTGGTGATTTAAAAAATGGTGGGATGAATGGTTCTAATCTTAAATAATCAGGGAATATTCCTAAGAATAAAGTAGACATTGTTGTATTTCCTGATGCAACAACGCTTACTATATTATTTCTTTTAACACCTGATGATTTTACTAATTCGTTTATCAACATATTTAAAGTATCATCAACTACAGCTGCTTTAGCTTTTTCTATGTTGTTTTTCTTTATTGCATAAACTATTCTGTTTATAACGTCTGCACCAAATTGAAGTTGTCCATTTCCTGATGCACCTTTTTCTACTACTTCATTTGTGATTAAGTTTACTAAACATACAACAACAGAAGTAGTACCTATATCTATTGCTAAACCATATAATTTACCTTCTGTATTTCCTGGTTCAACATCTATTATTTCTAATCTATCATCAAAATCTCTATATGTAATAGTTATTTCAAAGTTATTTTTTCTAAATGCTTTTGGCATTTTCTTTAGAACTTCTATATCGTATGTCATTTGTTTTCCACCAAAGTTCATACTTATATGTCTTTCTAATCTATCAACATCACTTATATTGTCGTCTAATGTTGGTTCATCAAGAGTTATACAAGTTTTCTTTATATTATTTTCTAAAGTTATGTTGTGTTTTTCTGCTATTTCTACAGCTTTATCAAATAATACTTTGTCCTTAGCTTTATCTCCGCCTTCAACTTTCATTCCTCTCATAGCCATATCTAAAGAAGAGTTTGTAAGAACTTCTATATCTGATATTATTGTTGTGCAGCATGCTAAGATAAATCCATTTTCTCTATCTTCATCACTTAAGTGAGATGATACTTCTTGATTAACTTCCCCTGTTAATAATTTTACCTTACATTTTCCACAACTTTTACTACCATTACATGGAGCTTCTATATAAACATCTGCTCTTCTTGCAACTTCTAATAAGTTATCCCCTATCTCACATTCTATTGTTTTGCCTGATGGTCTAAAAACAACTTTCGCCATAATTTATCCTCCCCCAAAATTATAAATAAACTCTTACTATTATTTTATCATATTCGACATATAATAAGTTAAAAACATCGTTATTATTTTACCAAATTTAGTCATTCCCAGAATTAAAAATTCGCTTCGCTCATGGCGCCAACGACTTCGTCCGTTGCTTAAGTTAAAATTCACTACGTTCATGTCGCCAACGACTTCGTCCGTTGCTTAAGTTAATATGTTGGAAATTAAAAAAAGCCTTCTCCATGAAGACTTTTTAATTCAAACATATTTATATTAAGTTCTAAAAATACTTAAATTTATCTTATTTATAGTATTTTTTAATTTGAACCTAGCCTAAATAATGTTGTGAAGTTATCCTATCTCCCGAGGTAAATCACGTTTAATTTAGGCAGGTCTCCTGACTTAATTTCATCCTACTTCCGGCCTTCCCGTAAAATACAGTGGCCTTTTGGTTTCGTCTATATTACAGTAGCGGGAACTGTAAAGGATTCTCACCTTTTTCCCTATTAATTTCGATTAAGAAAACCTAAATTTATATTAAATTTTATCAGATATAATTATCCCCTATCTTTTTTAAAAAAGTATAGTAAAAGTGAATTTACTCACCTTCACTATACTTTTATTTTAATCTGAAATAAGCGGGTTCAAATACTATTCAGCTAAAGTAGCTTCGTATTGTTCAGCTGTTAATAATGCTTCATATTCAGCCATATCAGCTACTTTTATTTTACAAATCCAAGCATCATATGGAGCTTCATTAACGAATTCTGGTTCGTCTTCTAATTTTTCATCATTTACTTCTACAACTTCACCAGATATAGGTGCTATTAATTCAGAAGCAACTTTTGAAGATTCTATTACTCCAAAATCAGAGTCTTTAGTTAATTCATCTTCAACTTCTGGTACGTCTACGTATAGAACTTCACCAAGTTGATCTTGAGCAAAGTCAGTTACTCCTATATAAGCATATTCTCCATCTAATTTTGCCCAAGTATGTTTTGGACTGTATTTTCTATCGTTTAGTATTTCCATTTTTATTTTCCCCCTAATCGTATTTTCTTAATTTCTGGAAAATTATTCTCCCATTATGAAATCCATTTCTAATGCTGGGTGTCCTTTTTCTGCTAAGAAAGCACAAACTTCTTCAGAATCAACTGCTATTGTTTCGTCACAGATATAGTCAGTAAAGTTATCTATACCAGCCATTTCTTTAACTGTTTTATTTAATTTTTCTCCAACAGCATCTTTTAATTCTTTAGGCATCCATACTATTCTTTCTGGTCCACCTTCAGTATATGCGAATTTTTTAGAAGATATGAAATGTCTACCATGACCCATGAATCCTGGAGTTTGAACTCCACCACCTGTCATAGATGCTAATTCACCAAATGTCATACCAACTGGAGTAGTACCAGCATATTCTCTGTTTACTATAACTAATCCATTAGCTTCAGGCATTATACCGCATATACATTCGAAACATCCACAAGAAGTCATAGGGTCTTCCATTATAGAGTATAATGTTACATTTTCTACTGCACCTTGAGATATTTCACAAACTGCATCAGACATTGATTGCCAGATACCTTTCTTTTCATCTAGACATGGACCTTTTTCTATTGGTTGACATGGTCCTGTTGGGTTAAGTTCTTTAGTAGCTTTAGCATCTAACCAAGAAACTGCACCACATAATCCAAGTCTTTCTGGAGTTACTATACAAACGTGTGCTGGAGCGAATGCTTGGCACATGTTGCAAGAATAGAAATCATCAACTGCTTCGTCAGTTAATTGTTCTAATCTGTCATCTCTAGCATTATATCTTTCTATAGCTTCATGTTTTCTTTCTTCAACTACTTTTTCATCAGTTATTATTGTTATAGCACATTTATCTACAACTGCATCGAATTCGTCTTTCATCATAGCGTACATAACTTCACCTATGTGTTTTAATTGGAATCCTTTTGCAACGTCGTCTTTAGATATTCTTACCCAAGCTTGGTCTCTTTGTCCAACGTGCATTAAACCTTCAGTATAGTTCATAAAGTAGTGGAATCTTCTTTCTAGAACTGGTTCGAAGTCATCTTGCATTGCTCTACCAGCAACTTGAACGATTATTGCAAGTGGTAATCTTACAACACCATCTTTAGCAGCTTCTGGATCTATTTCAGGTCCTATTACTTCTATTTTATGGTCTTCTACTTCACCTAAATCATATGATTTAACTAATTCCCAAGCAGTAGTTTTGTTTCCACCAAATTCGTAAGCCATTTCAGCTTTTCTGATTCTTTCACCTTCGAATGAAGCTGCAAATCCAACTGGAATTGGTATTTCAGTTATTTTTATTTTTATATGTCTAGCTTCTAATGAAGTATCAACAAATTTATCATAATCTCTTTGAGTTAATAAGTTACATGGAACTTCTGTAACAACTTGGTCAGTTATTACTGGGAATCCAAGGGCGATTGCACCAGCACCGCAAGCAACTATTAATTCACTAAGTGGTCCGAATGCATTAACAAATGCAGGAACTCTTTCTGCTGTATATGCTAATAATGCATTTAAGTCACCTGGTTTAACAGCACCGAATATTAAAGCAGCTCTTATAGCAACAGAAACAACGTGGATAACTGAAGTTACATCATATCCTAAAGCGATAACACGTAGGTCTACACCCATTTTAACGTCTGCTTCTATAGCTTGGTCTATAACTTTACCAACTAAGAAAGTCATGATACCAGCAGCTTGATATTTTTTAACTATTTTTCCTAATGTTTCAGAATCTGGGCATTCACCAAGAACAACTGCAACACCAGGTATATCTCCTGTAACAAGTGGAACACCTAGAGATCTTATTATAGGGTCAACTATATGTCCTGCACAAGGAGCTTCGTATGGAGCATCACTATTTACGTATTTTATAGCTTCTATTATTTCTGCACAAACTGCAGTAGCTAAACCTGCATTTAAAGCAGTTTCTAATAATGGTTTTTCTACTATTAATGATTTAGCAACACCTAAAGCTGTTTCTAAATCTGCTAAAGTTGTAGCTTTTAATCCAGTTGCAGCATATATACATGGGATTGCATATGCAGTATCTGGGAATGCTACTGGATGGTCTTTACCTTTTTCTGCTACTACAGCTGTTAAAGCTTGGCTTGCAGCATCATATGCTTGATTAGCACCTGTATAAATTATGTTATATAAATTCACTCTACTTCCCCCTTTAAATATATTCACAAGTCAAGCTTTTATAAAGCTTGACCGAGAGTTTTATTTATTTATAGTTTTTATTTGTATTCAAATCCTAATTCTTTAACTTCTAAGTATGAATCAGCGTATAAAGAAGCATTTCTTATAATATCGCAAGATTTCATAGTTTGCATTAATAACTCATCTAATGGGTTAACTATTGCTGAAGAAAATCCGTTAGCCATTGCCATTGCTAACCAGTTACTATCTAATATTGGTCTTATATGTTTTGGACAACCATTAGATACATTTGATAAACCACCCGTAGTTTTTAATCCCATTTCAGTCATTTGTCTGATAGCATCTAAAACATCCATTTGTTTATCTTGCATACCTTTTATAACTAAGCAAAGTGGGTCAAAATAAACATCTGTTTCTGGGTCTATACCAGCCATAGCAGCAGCTTCAATTAATTCAGTACAATATCCCATACGTTGATCATTATCAGCTGGAATACCTTCTTTAGCACATAATGCTATTATAGCTGCATCATATTCACCTGCTAATTCCATTAAGTGTTTTCTTCCACCTGCATCTGCAGAGTTTATAATTGGTTTACCATGAGTTCTATCATAAACTTTAAGTCCAGCTTCTAATGCAGCAACATTTGCTGTATCTAATGCAAGAGGTACATTATTTAATTCAGATTGTAATAATTGAACACCCCAAGTCATTATTTCAGCTCCATCTCTTTCAGCTGGCCCTATGTTGAAGTCTATAACATGAGCTCCTGCATCTAATTGTTCTATTGCTCTTTTTAATATTGGTTCAGGATCTCTTTCTGCTATAGCTTTTCTTATTGGTGGTGCTATACAGTGTATTCTTTCCCCTATGATCATAAATTTTTCCATACTTAATATCCCCCTTAGAATTTTTATATTATCTTAGAGGCTTAAGGAAAACCTCAAGTCTCTATCTATAATTATTAATGTTTAAATTTAATAAGCTTTTTTATATTAATTAATCAACTCATTACTAATATATATTAGTGATTAGCAGCATATTCTTTTAAGAATTTTGGAAGTTCCATAGATTCTAATGGCCCTATGATTACATTCCATCCTGGCATATTATCAGCTACGTCAGGTTTTATAACTGCTAATTTACCTGGTATAACTATATCTCTGCAATCAGTATATTGTTCTATATTACATTCTTTAGCAAATGCACCTATAACAGATCCACCGAATTTACCTGCAGACCAAGCTGTAAGAACTGAATATCCACCAGCATCTGGTATCATTAACCAGCAAGGTACTTTAGATGCTTCTATATCACCAGTAATTGTGAAGTATGTTAACGCGAAGTCAACTGAACATAATACTGGAGAATTTTTGTCTGGGTTATTTAATGGATAAACTTTAGCTTCTACTCTCATTGGTTTTTGAGGGTCAGTGAAGATATTTTGTCTTAATGCATATAGTGGTAATGCTTTAGCATAAGTCATATCTTCTACAGCTAATATAGTTCCGTATTTAATAGTAAATATTGAAGATAAAGCTATTTCTAAGTTAGCATCTCCGTTAGCTAATTTAGCTACGTTTACGAATGATGGATAACCAAAACTTCTATCTCCTTCTTTTAATGCTATTCTTCTAACTTGTACAGCATTTATATAAGTATCTTTTATAGTTTCTCCTGTTACATCTATTATTAATTCTTTGTAATCAGCAGCTTCTATAGCTTGTACTGTAGTATATAATTCTTCTAAGTTAGCTCCTTGTACACCTAAAGCTAAACTGTCAGCTTTAACTACATCTACCATAGCAGCAAAGTTATCTTTATTTGCTCCTATTACTACTGGTTTTAATCCAGCTAATGCAGCAACAGCTTCTTTAGCGACATCAGCATCTGCAACTTCTAATACATATGCACATTCGATACCGCTATCTTTTATTTTGTTGATTATAGCTAAGAAGTTATCTTTATTGTCATTGTATTTAACATAAGCGAATTCAGGTTTCATTATTTCGCCTATTCTTTCATAATGAACAACTTTCATTCCTTCTATTTTAGCATCTACTGTAGCTTCATCCATGCAATCACAGAATTTAACAGCAAATCTATTTCTGTTTACTAAAGTTTTTTCATGTCTGAATAAAACTGTTTCTCCACCTAGCTCATATTCACTTTCTCCAGCACCAACTTTTAAAGTTTTCATTGGAGGTGCAGTAGCTGCAGCTAATTTAGCTAATGCTTCTGGAGCCATTTTAGGACAAGCAGAAACTTCTACAGCCCCACTTGCAACTTTCATAGAGAAAGCCATACAAGTTGGGAATCCACATTCCTTACAGTTTTTCTTTGGTGTTAATTTAAATATATCTAATGCTTTTAATGCCATTATTATTTCCCCCTAACCTTACAAATAATTCTATTACGCTAAAGCGCTTATTAAACCTTTTATAGTTTTCATTGATTCTGGATGACGAAGTATTACTGCATTTGATCCACCAACAAGTACACTTGCAGCTGTAGATACTTCCATACCTATTGTTCTAGCTTCATTATCTCCCCATTCTGGTACGTCAGCTTCAGTAGCTATTGCTTCTTTAACGTGACCAACTTCGAATGAAACTGGAGTTATTATTGGTATTTGTAATGCTTTATCATTTTGGTTAAAAGCTGCTAATCTAACTCTATCCATAGTAGATGCAACATATTCATAACCATAACCAACTGCTGAACAACCAACATTCATAACTATATTTTCTTGTTTAACGCCTAATTGAGTAAGTAATACATTCATTTGTTTAGCTAAGTTTATATCAACTGCAGATTCTGCAGCAACTTTTTGACCATAGGCCATACCAGCCGCAGCACCAACTGCTTTGTAGTTTTCTTCTACAGCTGACATTACTAATATATTTTTTCCTTCTAATGCAGCAGAAACTTTATCAAAGACTTTACCGTCTTTTTCTGCGTTACCACATCCAGCAACTACTAATGGTAAAGTTATAGCATCAGCAACAGCTTTTGCTACTTCTGCACATTCTTCTGGAGATTTATCAGCTCCATCTGGAGAAGCTCCATTTAATCTTAAGCATATGAAATCTGCTTCTGTGTTATCTTCAACATATTTAGCCCATTTAGCAGGATCTGCCCAAACGTCTCCATATATTTTAGAATAACATTCTATCCATTCTTCAGGTTGGATATCTGATATTTCTGCACCAACAACTGGCGCATTTCCTGTTTCTCCATCAAAGCTATAGAAAGGTAGAACTTGTTCTCCTCCTAATTTTATAGCTTTATCTCCTGTACCTATTTCTACTACATTAACTGTTCCAGTAACTTTTTGAGTAGACATTTTAAATGCCATATCTTTTTCCCCCTTAAGCCTATTTTAATTTATAATGTGTGCCCCTTAAAAATTAAGGTAAATCTAGGGTTTCTATTATTTTTTCTAGTGCTACCCTAGATTTTGAATCATCAGGTAATTTTACTAGTGGTATACCTTCTGAATCATATTCATATATTAATTCATCTGAAGGAACTACTCCAAATAAATCTAAGCCATATTTTTCAATCTCTTCTTTAACACCATTACTTAATTCTCCATTTGGAGCTTTGTTAACGATTAAGCCGATTTTTCCAACGCTTAAATTCATTTCTTCTGCTAAATCTCTAATTCTTGCAACAGCTTGAATACTACGTTTTGCACAATCACTAACTAATATAAGAGTATCAACATGTTTTGTAAGTTTTCTACTTATATGTTCCATACCTGCTTCATTATCAGTGATTACATATTTATAGTGATCTGAAATTTTTTGAACTTGTTGTTTTAATATTCCATTTACGAAACAATAGCAACCTTCCCCTTCTGATCTACCCATAACTAGCATGTCGTATCCATCGCCTTCTTCTAAGATCATGCTTAATTGCCATTGTAGGAATTGAGCTTTAGTCATTCCCCCTGGAAATGAATCCCCATTTTTTTCAGTCATATTAGCTACTTCTCTAATATGTCCAATTGTTTCTGGCTCCTCTGTTCCTAATACTTCATACAGATTGCAGTTTGCATCTGCATCAACTACTAGAATTGGATCCTTTTTTTGTTTTACTAATGTGTCAATTAAAAGCCCTGTTAGACTAGTTTTACCAACTCCGCCTTTGCCGGCTACAGCAATGTTATAAGTCATCTTATGATATCCCCCTTAAGCTAAGTGTTATCACAACAGAGCTTTTTATCAAATTATGTCAAACTCTGTGTTTTCAAATTATTTTTTTGGTATAGCATGTACACATTCTCCATGTATATCATGTATAGCTTCCATTAAGCCTTCTGATAAACTTGGATGAGCATGTATTACTTTACCTACATCTTTAGCTTTTAATCCTAAACCTACAGCTAAAGATAATTCTGTTAATAGGTCAGTTACATGAGGTCCAACTAAAGAAGCACCTATTATAGTGTCATTTTCGTCGGCCATTACTTTTATAAATCCTTGTAATTTACCTATTGCTTTTGCTTTACCTAAGCTTCTAAATTCGAATCTACCAACGTTATATGGTGTACCGTTAGCTTTTAATTCGTCTTCTGTTACACCAACACCAGATACTTCTGGTTCAGTATATACACAGCTTGGTATAGCTTTATAGTTAACTGTTTCGCTGTTACCTTTAACAGCATTTTCAGCTGCTACCATACCTTCAGCAGATGCAACGTGAGCAAGCATTGCTCCTGGTATTATATCCCCTATTGCGTATACACCTTCAACACTTGTTTCTAGGTATTCATTAACTTTTATAAATCCTCTTGGTGCCATTTCTATACCAACTTCTTCAACACCTGAGTTAGCTAAGTTAGGTCTTCTACCTACGCAAAGTAATACCATTTCAGCTTCTACTGATTTTCCATTATTTAATTCTATTTTAACTGAATCGTCATTTACAATGTAGTTGTCTGCTCCTACACCTGTCATAACTTTGATTTTATCTTTTTTGAATTGTCTAGTTAAGCTTTTTGCTGCTTCTGAGTCCATTCTTCCTAGTATTTGTGGAGCCATTTCAACTATAGTTACTTTTGTTCCTATTGTAGCGAAGAATTGTCCTATTTCACTACCTATAACTCCTCCACCTACTATGATTAATGATTCTGGTTGTTTTGGTAAGCTTAAAACTTCATCAGAAGTTATTACATTTTTACCATTGTAAGGCATGCCTGGGAATACAGTTGGGATAGAACCATTAGCTAATATAATTTTATCAGCTACAACTGTTTCTACAGTACCATCTGCTTTAGTAACTTCTATAGTATTTTTGTCTACTAATTTACCGAATCCATCTATTTTTTTAACTCCTCTTTTGTCAAATAAGAATTGGATTCCAGCTACTAACTCATCTGTTACTTTTTGTTTTCTTGCTATTATAGCATCAAAATTAGGTTTAACATCGCCTTCAACTTCGATTCCGAAGTTCTTAGCTTCTTTCACAGTTCTAAAAACATCAGCAGAAGCTAATAAAGCTTTTGTTGGTATACAACCTACATTTAAACAAGTACCGCCTAATTTGTTTTTTTCAATTACAGTTACTTCAGCACCAAGCATAGCTGCTTTTAGAGCGGCTACATATCCACCTGGGCCTCCTCCTATTACTGCTACTTTCATTTGTTATTTCCCCCATTTACCTTGTATGTTTTATAGTTTTATTATTTATTATTAAGGTCTATATAGATATAATATATATCTATTTATATTATAGCTAATATAGACCCATTTAGCTTGTTTTTCTGTTAAATTTTTACAAATATTTTTAGATTTTTCTCTTATTATCTAGAATTTTAACATTCTATGTAATATTTTTAGAGAATACCCCTTAAAATTATTCTGTTTAAACAGATATATCCTATAAACCTGCAGCGTCTAATATTAGTGGTACATTTTCTTCTGCACCTATAGCCATTATGTGAACACCATCACAAAGATTTTCTTCTTTTAATTGTCTGATGAATTCACCTGCCATTTTTATACCTTCTGCAACATAATTACCTTTACCAGCAGCTTTTAATCTTTCGATTTGATCATCTGGAACGAATATACCTGGAACATTAGCAGTCATAAATCTTGCCATTCCTGGTGACTTAAGCGGAACTATACCAGCCATTACTTTACAGTCCATATCTTTAGTTAATTCTCTAAATTTTCTCATATGTTCTATATCATAAACGGCTTGAGTTTGGAAAAATCTAGCTCCAGCTTTTATTTTCTTTTCCATTTTTAATAATTGTACTTCTATTGGATCATATTCTGGAGTAACACAAGCTCCTAAGAAGAAGTCTGTTTTACCTTTTAATTCTAATCCTGTACTATCTGTACCATTATTCATCATAGTTGCTGTTGATAATATACTAACAGCATCTAAGTCAAATACTGGTTTAGCTTGTTTGTGGTCACCTACACAGACATGGTCCCCTGTTAAAGCTAATAAATTATCTATTCCAAAGAATCCTGCAGAAAGCATTTCACTTTCTATAGCAATTCTATTTCTGTCTCTACCTGTCATTTGTATAACTGGCTCTAATCCTAAATCTTTTAACATTTTACATGTAGCAAGAGATGAAGTTCTCATTACAGCAGATTGATTGTCTGTAACATTAGCTGCATGTACTCTCCCAATAACTAATTTTGCACATTCTGCTAAATGTGATAAATCAGTTCCTTTTGGAGGTGCCATTTCAGCTGTTATTGCAAATTCACCTTTTTCGAATGCTTCTCTTAACTTACTCATCTAAAAAATCCCCCTTTAATAATAACCTTTGTTTTAAGCTTCTGCGCTTGCTTTCTTATTAGCATCTAAACGTCTTGGATTAAGTTGTTTAGAATAATCTTTAGGTGGTCTAACTTCTTTTAAGTTGTCTAATTGACCTAAATCTTTAAGTCTTTCGTAAATTAATACCCATGCACAGTCATTGTCAGGGCTAACTTCACATTTACCATTTTTAGCTCCACCACAAGCACCATTTACTAAGCCTTTAGCACACATAGTTACTGGGCATATACCTCCAGTCCATCCAAGTTCACATTCTCCACAAGCTTTACAAGCTTCTTCAAATTTACCAACTCTTTCAACTTCACCTATAAACATAGTGTTGTTTGCTGGATAAACAGGTATATTTTGTTTTTTAGTGTTTTTCATTATAGTTTGAGTACCATCTCCACATGCAAGAGATAATACAGCATCTGCTTGTTTTAATTCTTCTTTAACAGATTTTAATTCTTTTTTATTTAAAAGTAAGTTACACGTAGAGTCTGGCAGTACGCTACCTAAAACAGTTTTCCCCTCAGCTTCTAATAAAGCTGTCATTTCTTCTATTTCAGGAGCTCCACCAACTTTACATGCTGAAGCACATTGACCACAGCCAACAAGGATTACTTTTTCGCATCCTTTTAAAAATCCTAATATTTCTTCCATTGGTTTTCTTTCAGAAATTACCATACGATTTTCCCCCCAATTTGAATTCTAAAAATCTATAGAAAATTATTTGTTATTTTGTTGTTTACAAGCTTTTATAACATGTTTAGCAAGAATTGAAGTAGTAACAGAACCAACACCTGCTGGAACTGGAGTTACCATAGATGCTTTTTCTACTACATCATCTGTATCAACGTCACCACAAATTCCGCCACCTTCTGGTTTAGCATTTATACCAACGTCTATAACTACTGCACCTTCTTTAACGTAGTCAGCTTTAACCATTCTAGCTCTACCAACACCTGCTACTAAAACATCTGCTTCAGCGCAAACAGCTGGTAAATCTTTAGTTCTTGAATGACAAATTGTAACTGTTGCATTTTCTGCTAATAATAACATTGCAGCTGGTTTACCTACTACCATAGATCTACCTAATACAACTACATTAGCTCCACTTAGTGGCACATTGTAATGTTTTAATATTTCTACAACTGCTGTTGGTGTGCATGGTGGAAATCCTGTTTTGTCACCTTCCATAAGTTTAGCTGTATTTAAAGGACTGAAACAGTCTACGTCTTTTTCTGCTGCTATAATATTTTTTATAACATTTTCATCTATACCTTCTGGTAATGGTCTAAATGTTAATATACCATTAACTGATGTATCTTTATTTAATTTTTCTAGTGCTGCTATATATTCATCTTGAGTTGTTCCTTCTGGAAGTTCAGTAACTTCTGTTTGAATACCTATAGTTTCACATTTCTTTAAAGCACCTTTTTCATAAGAAAGATCGTTAGGTTTTGCACCTACTCTTAATATTGCTAATTTTGGTTGAATTCCTTCTTTAACTAATGCTTCGCATTCTACTTTTAATTGGTCACTTAACGCATCTCCAACTGGTTTACCTTTTATTATTTGTCCCATTTTTTAACGCCCCCTAATTTCTAAATTTTATTTGGTTTATGTATATTTATATACTATAATTATATACTTCTGTGGCAAATATTGTATAAAGTTTTGTGTATAATCATAGTTTTTTGTTAAAAAATTATTCAAATGAATATATTAATTATTCATTATAGATAATTTTTTATTTTTATTTAATTTACATTATTTTTGGGTTTTATAACTTATTTTTATCTTTTTATTTGTTCTATATTTCTTTTCTTAACTTTTAATTTTTTAAAGTTATTTTAAATTGAGTATCAATATTTGATTTCTTATCTCATTGCAGCAATTACTTTATCATATACTGCGTCGCATATTTCTACGCCTTCTTTAACTAATGCTTCACATTTTTCATCTAAAGCTTTAGCGTATTCTTTATCTTTCATTAAACCTACATTTATTATTACATTAAGTTGAGCAGATAATATAGCTCCTCTTAGAGCTTGAACACCACAACCTACATCACTTATAGCAAGTCTTGAACCTTTATCGACTAATTCTTCATGTAATTTTATACTTTCATTGCAAAGCTCAACTATTTTGAAAGGAACCTCGCATGCAAGTTTTAAGCATCTTTCTAATTCTACTTCTTTAGCAGCTTTTTCTTCATCAGTATTAGCTGGTAAACCGTAAGCTTGAGAAAGTGGGAAAAATCCTTCAGCATCTTTATCAATCATATCTAATAATTGATCTTGTAATATTTTAGCTTTTCCTAATATAGCTTGTATATCTTCTTCATATTGTGCATATTTTTTCTTTCCTGTTGTTAAATTGCAAACCATGCTACCTAAAGCCATACCTATAGCTCCAACTAATGCAGCAGCTCCACCACCGCCTGGAACTGGGGCTTTAGATGCTAGCACATCTACAAAACCTATACAACTTTTTTCAGCTATTTTTTCCATTTATATATCTCCTTCTAATTTTAGGTTTTACCGAGAATAGTGTGCATTAGCACACTATTCTCTTGATTAAATCCTTTTGTCACTATGTATAAATATTATAATACATTTACACACTGATATATATATTAAATTACTACCTAGAATAATCCAGATATTACTCCATTTTCATCAACATCGATTTTTTCTGCTGCTGGAACTTTTGGAAGACCTGGCATCTTCATTATTTCACCAGTTAATGCAACTACAAATCCTGCACCTGCAGATATTGTAACTTGTCTAACTGTTATTCTAAATCCAGTTGGTCTACCTAATTTAGTTTGGTCGTCAGTTAATGAATATTGAGTTTTAGCCATACAAACAGGAACTTTACCAAAGCCTATTTTTTCTAAGTTAGCTAATTCTTTTTCTGCTTCTGGAGTATAATCTACACCGTCAGCTCCATATATCTTAGTTGCTATTGCATTTATTTTTTCTTTTAATGAGTATTCGTCTGGGTAGCAGAATTGGAAGTCATTTGGTTCATCACATAATCTTATAACTTCTTTAGCTAATTCTATACCACCTTCGCCACCTTTAGCCCATACTTGAGATAAAGCAACGTTAACGCCTAATTCTTGGCATTTCTTTCTAACTAATTCAACTTCAGCTTCTGTATCAGTTGGGAATTCGTTTATAGCTACTACTGCTGGTAATTTATAAACTTGAGTTATATTTTCAACGTGTTTTAATAAGTTTGGTATACCTTTTTCTAACGCTTCTAAGTTTTCCGCGTTTAAGTCAGTTTTGGCTACGCCACCATTGTATTTTAATGCTCTAACTGTTGCAACTATTATAACTGCATCAGGTTTTAAGTTAGCCATTCTACATTTAATGTCTAAGAATTTTTCAGCACCTAAGTCAGCACCGAATCCACCTTCAGTTACTACATAGTCTGCAAAGTGCATAGCCATTCTTGTTGCTATAACTGAGTTACAACCATGTGCTATATTAGCGAATGGTCCACCATGAACAAATGCTGGAGTTCCTTCTAATGTTTGTACTAAGTTTGGTTTTAATGCATCTTTTAATAATGCTGCCATTGCTCCATTAGCTTTTAATTGTTTAGCTGTTACTGGTTCTCCATCATAGCTGTATCCAACTATTATTCTACCTAATCTTACTTTTAAATCAGCTATATCGTCAGCTAAACAGAATGCTGCCATTATTTCTGATGCAACTGTTATGTCAAATCCATCTTGTCTTACAGCCCCATCACCTTTTTTACCTAAACCATCAACGATATTTCTTAACTGTCTATCATTCATGTCTACGCATCTTCTCCAAGTTATTCTCTTAGGATCTATTCTAAGTTCATTTCCTTGGTGTATGTGGTTGTCTACCATTGCAGCTAGTAAGTTGTTTGCAGCTCCTATTGCATGGAAGTCACCTGTAAAGTGTAAGTTTATATCTTCCATTGGAACAACTTGTGCATATCCTCCACCTGCTGCCCCACCTTTGATACCGAATACTGGTCCTAGAGAAGGTTCTCTCAACGCAACTAATACGTTTTTACCTAGTTTTTGTAAACCGTCAGCCACACCTATAGTAGTAGTAGTTTTACCTTCTCCTGCTGGAGTTGGGTTGATAGCTGTAGTTAATATTAATTTAGCTTTCTTTTTACCATTATCTTTTTTAAGTAAGTTGTAGTCAATTTTAGCTTTATATTTACCATATAACTCTAAATCGTCTTCTGTTAATCCTAATTTTTTAGCTATTTCTCTAATATCTTGAGGTTTAGCTTCTTGAGCTATTTCAATATCTGATTTGAATCCCATAATAAACATCCTCCCACAATTTGAATTTTTAAAATAAATACGTTTTAAATAAATAGTCTGGCAGATCGAAAATATATTATATTTCGACTTGTTATTATAAATTTATTATAGCCCAATAAATACTAAATATATGTTGTTTTACCAACAAAACGTCATTCTTTTAACATGTTTTTTCTTGCACTTTGTATATTTTTTTGTATGTTTTATTTATACATGTGCTCTATATATTATACCCATAACTTTATTTATAACAAGAGAATTTATTTTATTATAACTATCAAGAAATAGTGATTTAAGTGCTTTGAAAATTTTTTAGAAATTTTTTAGAAAAGTGTATAAGATTTTTTTTCCTGCCAATAATATAAATGTATTCCTCATAATATTCCCCCAATATTATAAATACGTAATAGGAGGCAATCTAGATAATTCTGGGTTGTCTTCTTTTTTGCAAAAAAATAAGATTATTCTTTGCGTAGCAAATAATCTTATCCAAATAAATATAAATAAACTATGTAATTAAATTATAGTACTAAAAATTTATTTTTCCCACAATTTTATAAAATTTAATATTTCTATAACAAT
>NZ_CABQXJ010000023.1:0-35540 GCF_902468165.1 uncultured Intestinibacter sp. | reverse complement strand
GCATAAGTTTTTAGACAAAAAATAAGGGTTAAAAATAAAATGAAAATTTTTATTAATCAGTAATGTATTCTCCATGATTCTCAATCACACCAGTCCATCTTTCTACTAATTTAAAAATTCCTTTTTCAAAAAAATCATTATTTTTAATTAATTATTATATATAATTTTATTTATATAATTTAAAAACTTACATTTTCTATACAATCTAATCTGCCTTTTATATAACCTTGTAATATTTTGTTTTTCTCAATTGTATAAAAAATAAGGCAAGTTAAACTTACCTTATTTTAATTTAAGACACTATTATTTTTATAAATTTTTTCTTTCCAATTTGCACGACAAGTTCGCCTTCTTTTGGCAAGAACTCTTCTTTAGTTATTTTTTTATCATTTATTTTTACTCCACCTTGTGCTAAAAGTCTTCTAAATTCACTTTTACTAGATACTAAACCTTTATCTACTACTATTTGGATTAAATCGAAGTTTTCTTTTTCTGCATTTATTGTATCTATATCTTTTGGCTTTTGTCCCATTTGGAATATCATTTTAAATCTCTCTTCTGCTTGATCTACTTCTTCTGCTGTGTGATATAAGCTGACTATTTCTCTCGCTAAATCCATTTTCATATCTCTTGGATTTATGTTTTCATCTTTTAATTTAGATTTTACTTCTTTTATTTTTTCATCACTTACATCAGTTAATAATGTATAGTATTTTACAATTAGTTCATCTGGTATTTCCATGACCTTTTGATATTTTGATTTTGCCGATTCGTAAATTCCTATATAATTACCTAGAGTTTTACTCATTTTATTTTTGCCGTCTAATCCCTCTATAAGAGGCATCATAATTACAACTTGTGGCTCTTTTCCTATCTCCTTTTGCAGAGTTCTGCCAGAAAGCAAATTAAATCTTTGGTCTGTTCCTCCAAATTCTATATCTGCTTCAATAGCAGTCGAATCAAAAGCCTGCATTAAAGGGTAGAAAAATTCATTTAAATATATAGGTCTTTGATTTTCAAATCTCAGCCTAAAATCCTCTCTCTCAAGCATTCTCGCTACTGTTGTATATTGTGTCAACTGTAAAACATCTTCAAACGTCAATTTAGATAGCCATTCACTGTTAAACTTTATAGTTGTTTTTTCTTTATCTAAGATTTTAAATACTTGTTCTTCATATGTCTTTGCATTTTGTAATACTTCTTCATCACTTAAAGACTTTCTCATTTTTGATTTTCCTGTGGGGTCTCCTATCTTACCCGTAAAATCACCTATTATTATAATAATCTCATGTCCTAAGTCTTGTAATTGTTTTAGTTTTCTAAGAATAACTGTATGTCCTAGGTGTATATCTGGTGCACTAGGATCTAGCCCCAATTTTATTTTTAATGGCTTATTATTATTTATTGATTTCTCTAATTTTTTTATTAATTCTTCTTCATTAATTATATCTAATGTTCCCTTTTTTATTATTTTCAATTGTTCTTCTACAGATTTCATAAATGACCTTCCTTCCCCATAATGCTCAAAAAGCTCTCATCCATAAGGACGAGAGCTCCTATATTCACTAACTCTTAAATCTCTTTTTAGCCAAGACCTCTCTTTAAATTCGATTGAATTTATTTATTATCTCAACTATAAATATATCTTTAATTTAAATATATTAATATTATTATAGTTTGTCAATCATTTTATAAATTTATACATTCGTATATATTACCTAGATAATCTCTATTTTCATCAATATAAACTTATATCCTATTTTCATTATTTTTATCTATTATCTGTTATAATATTTTTAAGGGGATTTTTTTATTTATTTTATTTTTAAGGTGGGAAAAACAATGACATTTGAACAATTAAGGTCTTTTTTAGCTGTTGTAAAAAATAATCACTTTACACTAGCTTCCCAGCAATTATTTATATCTCAATCATCAATATCTAAACATATAAAAGCCTTAGAAAAGGAAATTGGGATTGAGCTTTTTAAAAGGGAACATAGGACTATCACGTTGACACCAGCAGGGCAAGAATTTCTTGAATTTGCAAAACAAAGCGTTGATAGCTATGACAAAATGCAAAGGGGTTTAGAAAAATACAAAAGTCAAGAAAGTGAAATTATTACAATTGGGGTTATAGATACAATGATTGAATATGGACTGGCAGCTCTTATAGGCGATTTTCACAAAGAATATCAAAATATTCAAATAGAGCTTATAGAAAGAAGTAACAATTCCATATTAGAATATTTAAGTCTGTCTAAATTTAATTTAGCATTTGTAAACAATATAGGCACAAATAGCAAATTATTAGATTCATGTGCTCTTTTTCATGATAATTTAGTCATGGTCACTTCTGAAAACCATAGATTTTTAGAAAATAAAACTATTGCTCTTTCAAAAACATCAAAAGAAAAATATATTTCGTTAAGCGGCGACTCAACTTTACACAATATATTTTTAAGTGTTTGGGGTAACTTAAACTTTTTTCCAGAAGTGTCTTATATAGATAGTCAGACAAAAACATTACTTGCATTAGTATCTGAAGATATGGGTATAACTCTTCTTCCCGATACTATCGCTATGTCATATAAAAACAACATAAATAGCCATATAAAAATCATCAATTTATTTGATAATTTTTATGCGACGACTTATTTAGTTAATATAAAAAATAAAAAATTATCTAAAAACGAGACTATATTTAAGGATTTTGCTTTGAAATGGTTCGACAAACAGATATCTTAATATTAAAAAAAGGGGAATGAACCTCCCCTCTTTATAGTATTTTTATTGATTTATAATTTATCTACTATTTCTTTAGCTATTTTTTTATCATCAAAATAATATTTTTTATCTCCTTTTATTTGATAATCTTCATGACCTTTACCCGCTATAATTATTAAATCTTGGTTTTTATATATTTCTATAGCAGTTTTTATCGCCTCTTTTCTATCTTTTACGATTAAGTAATTGTCTAATTTAGTATTTATACCTTTTAAAATATCATTTATTATTTCTGTTTCATTTTCAAATCTAGGATTATCTGAAGTTATAATTGAAATATCTGAATTGTCTTGGGCGATTTTTCCCATTATCGGTCTTTTTGTTTTATCTCTATCTCCACCACATCCAAAAACTAAAATTATTCTTCCTTTTGTAAATAATCTTGCACTTTTTATTAAATTAAGAAGTGCATCAGGAGTGTGGGCATAATCTACAATTATATTTATGTTTTTTTCATTTTCAACACAATCTAATCTGCCTGGTACACTTTTTAAAGTTTTAACCCTACTTATTACTTCTTCATACCCTATACCTAGTGATATACAAGTACTTATTGCTGCTAATGTGTTGTATACGTTAAAATAACCTAATATAGGTATTGATACTTTAAATTTACCTTCATTTGTAGTTAATGTATATTCTGTTTTGTCGTGGTATAATTTTATATCACTCGCTCTAAAATCGGCTTTTTTATTTATTCCATAAGTATATGTCTTTATATCTCGTTTTAAACTGTGTTCAAAGAATTCTTCTCCTACTTCATCATCTATATTAAAAATATTTACTGAATTTGTTTTATAAAATAATCTCTCTTTAGCATTTTTATAGTTTTCAATATTTTTATGAAAATCTAAATGGTCTTGAGTTAAATTTGTAAACACTCCTATTTTATAATCAATACAATCTACTCGATTTAAGACTAAAGCATGGGAAGAAACCTCCATAATGCAGTATTTACAGTCATTTGCTATCATCTTATTTAAATTTCTTTGTATGTCTAAGCTCTCTGGAGTTGTATTTTTAGATATTGTATTTTTATCTCCATCGTATATTTCTATAGTCCCTATACTTCCCACCTTGCTGTCATATTCAAGTATCTGCCTTATAAAGCTCACTGTACTTGTCTTTCCATTTGTCCCTGTAATCCCAACTAAATTTATTTTTTGACATGGATTATCAAAAAAGTTCTTTGCAATTATGGCCATAGATTTTTTAATATTTTCTACTCTTATATATGTTATATCTTTTTTATAAGGTATTTTTCTATCAATTAATATTACCTTTGCTCCCCTTTTTATCGCATCATCTATAAAGTCGTGCCCATCTACGTTATTTCCTTTTATACATATAAACATGCTACCTTCTATGACAGTTCTAGAATCATATGAAATATCTTCTATCTCTACATCTACTGGCCCATTGATTGCTAAAATATCAACTGACTGCAACATTTTTAAAAGTTTCATAAACTCCCCCTTAGAGGATAATCCCTCTCGATAATTAATAATTAACACTATTTTGCTTATGTATTTAGCACTCCCTATTTTTTCTAAAGTTTATCAATAAGGAATATACATCTTCATTATTTGAAAAAAAGTCTATCAATGTATTTATTTTTTCAAGTGTATCGTAATTTATTGTATGTTCTATTTTTTCTGTTTCTTCATGTATATCTTCTTTTAAACCTAGAATTTCTAAAAATTTATAAATTGTATTATGCCTTTTTAGTAATGTATCTCCCAATTTATATCCCATTTTTGTCAGCTTTATATAATCGTATTTTTTATATTCTAATACACCTTTTTCATCTAGCTTTTTGACCATTTTGGTGACAGATGCAGGTTTTATATTTAATTCACTTGCAACGTCTTTTACTTTTACATTCCCATTTTTAAGATATATTCTATAAATCATCTCTACATAATCTTCTTCACTAGGTGTTAATTTATTATTTTTCATATATTCACTAAATGTAAAATATTCACTCAAAAAAACACCTCCTATATATTTATTATTTTTTTTTAGAAAATTTATTACTATTTTGCACAATTTATGTATTATTTTCATACCTTAAAATTAGAAAAGTTAGCTTAGGCTAAAATTTTTAAGGAGGAGTTAAAATTGAAAAGATTAACAGATGTAAAAATAAAAACAACAGCTCAAGTTGAAGATTTATTATCAGATGGTAATTTGAGAGAAAGAATGTTAGCACTTGGATTTACAAAAGGTGCTCTTATAGATGTATTGAGAAAGGGTCCTAAAGACCACCTAACTGTATATAAGGTTAGAGGTAGTAAAATAGCCCTTAGAAAAGAGGAAAGTAATTTAATTTTAGTAAAATAATAGGAGGATATATAAATGGGTTTGACATATAAAAATTGTAAAATCAAATCTCTGCAAGATTCCTTTAATATAAAACAAAAAGAAAATTCATATATAGTTGCATTAGCTGGAAATCCAAACACAGGAAAAAGTACTGTATTTAATTATTTAACTGGATTAAAGCAACATACTGGTAACTGGCCTGGAAAGACAATAGCAACTGCAAGAGGTGAATTCACATACAATAATATCAACTACAACCTTATAGATTTACCTGGAACATATTCTCTATTTGCCCTATCTCAAGAAGAAGTTGTAGCTAGGGATTTCATATGTTTTGGTGATGTAGATGCCGTTATTGTTGTATGCGATGCAACGTGTTTGGAGAGAAATTTAAATTTACTTTTTCAAGTATTAGAATTAACAAGCAAAGTCGTTTTGTGCGTTAATCTGATAGATGAAGCCGAAAAAAAATCTATAAAGATAAATAAAGAAAAAATGGAGCAATTACTTGGTATTCCAGTCGTACTGACAAGTGCACGCAATAAAATTGGAATGGATGAATTGCAAAATGCACTAGAAAAAGTTGTTTTGCAAGAAAAAGTCGATAATAAAAATTATGTAGTATATAATGATGAAATCGAATCCTTGGTGGAGTCTTTTAAAGATGATTTAGAAAACACATTTCCCCAAATAAACTCAAGATGGCTAGGTCTTAGGATAATAGATGGTGATGAAAGTTTATTTTCATCTTTAAGCAACTATATTGAAGGAGATTTTGAAGATACTCTAGAATATATAAAACATCAACTTCCTCAAAATTTAGACAAAAAAAGAATAAGAGATGAAATTTCAAAGCTAAATTACGACTATGCTTCAAGCTTATTTGAAAATGTAGTAAGTCAAAAAAATGATAAAGAAGATATTGACGACAAAATAGATTCTATTATTACGTCAAAATATTTTGCAATTCCAACAATGCTTGTTATGCTCGCTATAATCTTATGGATAACTATTTCTGGATCAAATTATCCTTCTGAAGTTTTATCCAATCTTTTATTTAGCATTGAACCTGGTATGTACTCTTTTTTGAGTAGTTTAAATGTTCCAAAATGGTTTTGCGATATGATGGTTTATGGATTATATAAAACATTTGCATGGGTTGTATCTGTTATGTTGCCACCTATGGCAATCTTCTTTCCTTTGTTCACCTTTTTAGAGGATTTAGGATATCTGCCTAGGGTTGCATTTAATTTAGACCATTTATTTAAAAAATGTAAAACTCATGGTAAACAGTGTTTGACAATGTGTATGGGATTTGGTTGTAATGCTTGTGGAGTTATAGGGTGTAGAATTATTGATTCACCAAGAGAGAGACTAATAGCCATTCTTACAAATACATTTGTTCCATGTAATGGTCGTTTTCCTACTTTAATCGCAATATCTACTATATTTTTTACCTCTGCAATTAACAATACATTTTTTTCTAGCATATCTACTGCAATTTTTGTTACTTTAATTGTTTTGATAGGTATAGGAATAACTTTACTTGTATCTTATTTATTATCTAAAACACTTATAAAAGGAGAAAGTTCCACATTTACGTTGGAGCTGCCACCTTATAGAGTGCCACAAATAGGAAGAATCATCTATACTTCCTTAATAGATAGAACTTTATTTGTATTGAGTAGGGCCGTTATAGTTGCTATTCCTGCCGGTATAATAACATGGATTTTAGCAAATACTTATATTGGGGATATGACAATATTAAACCATATAGCCTTGTTTTTGGACCCAATAGGAAAATTTATAGGATTAGATGGTTTTATACTTTTGGCATTTATCTTGGGTATGCCTGCAAATGAAATTGTAATACCTATTTTAATAATGTCTTATATGGCTACAGGTTCTATGACAGACTACACAAGTCTTCAAGAATTAGGCAACTTGCTTACTGACCATGGTTGGACTTATTTAACAGCGCTTAACTTAATGCTTTTTAGCTTACTTCATTGGCCATGCACAACTACATTATTGACAATAAAAAAAGAAACAAAGAGTATTAAATGGACTGCTCTTGGATTTTTAATTCCAACAGCTATAGCATTCTTTATATGCACAATTACTAGAATATTATCTGATATATTGACTTTTATTATATAAAGTAGTAAAACTTAATTTTTAAAACTTTAGATTTTTTTAAAATATTAATATAAATTTTAATTATTAATTTTTTAAAGTAAATATAAATTTATATATGTTATAAAAATAAATATTTTGCTGTATCTTGATATCTTTATGATACAAGATACGGCTTTATAATTTATTTTTTTAATATTTATTTCAATAATTCTAAATTTTCTAATAAATATACTACTTTTTACTGATTAATTTTTGTCAATATAGTACAATTATAATATATAGAATATAATTTTTACGGAGGGATTATTATGGATAAATTATTCATTTTATTATTTGTTTTATTTGGTATAGGTTTTATTTATTTTCTTTTTATGGTAAGTATTCAGTTTACGCGTATTAATAAAATTAATTTGCAGCTTGGCATGGATGTTACTAAACTGTACGATAATGACGATGATTTTGGGGATATTTTTAGTTATCTCATTAAGAAGTGCGCTATGTTTTTATATAAAGTTTCTGCAAAACTATAAGAAATCATATTTCGAGAGAACGTTATCTTTGTATAAAAATATAATTTAGTGTATACATTATAATTATATCAAAGCTATTAAAATCTATTTTTTGTATACATCATAAATCTACATAAAAAGTATTAAGTTAAATTTAATCAAAATCTCTGTTCTAAATATCATAAAAATATTTTTTTGAATTATATTTATGTAAATTATACTTACCCACGATATATAAAATATAAAGGAATCTCATTTCCTTAGAATAAAAAAAGTGGGATATAATCCCACTTTTTTACTTTAAACAGGCTGTTATTATATAAAATTAGTCCTAATAAAAATTCTTTAATTGATTCAATCTACTTGGATGTCTCAATTTTCTTATGGCCTTAGCCTCTATTTGTCTAATTCTTTCCCTAGTAACTCCAAATACTTTTCCTATTTCTTCTAAAGTTTTAGGGTCATCATCATCAAGACCAAATCTCATTCTTAAAACTTTTTGTTCTTGATCACTAAGTCCTGTTAATAATTCATTTATTTTCTCCCTTAAATTGTGTTGTTCCACTTCGTGCATAACTACATCGGAAAAGTTAGCATCTGAAGGTATAAATTCTACTAAACTACTGTCTTCATCTTCTTTTATTGGTGTATCTAGTGATACAACGTTTTTGTCTCGTTTTAGAATTTCAATAACTTTTTCGACGTCCATATCGCAAATGTCAGCCAACTCTTCTAGTGATGGCTCTCTTTGTAAAACATTTGAAAGTTCTTGTTTTTTTCTTTTAACAAAATTAATTCTTTGATGAAGGTGAACTGGTATTCTAATAGTATTTTCACAATCGTCTATATATCTTGTAATGCTTTGTTTTATCCACCAAGTAGCATACGTACTAAACTTATACCCTTTAGTATAGTCGTATTTTTCTACGGCTTTGATAAGACCTATATTCCCCGCTTGTATTAAGTCAAGCATATCAACATTTTCTTTTCTATATTTTTTGGCTATACTTACAACTAATCTATAATTAGCGTTTATAAAATCTTCTTTTGCCTCAGGTATTTCTTCGTTAACCTTTTTAGCCAATTCAACTTCTTCAACTGCAGACAGCATTTTATATGCTTCAATTTCTTTTAAATACATTTTCATTGCATTTGATGATCCTGAAGTATCTGCATGGACATAATTTTCGTAAGTATTTTCTTTTTTAGCCCCCATAATATAACCCCTTCTTTTACACATAGTTTATTTAAATCTTATATAGCTATTATATGTTTGTAAATAAAAAAAATGTAATTCCATTTACTCAAAATGTCAATTACTTTATCTATAATATAATTCTACGTTTTTTTGTAAAAACCTTTATTTTTTCACAAATTTTTGCATTTTTGTGATATACATAGATAAATTCTTTATTTACAAACTTTTTATCAATAAAATTCTTGCAAACTAACTCTTAGTGATGGTTGTGTCCACAACCGCAACCATCTTCATGATTGTGTTCATGAGAGTGATCATGACCACAACCACAACCGCATTCATGACCGTGCATCATTTCTTCTCTTTTTATTTTTTCTTCCATTTCAAAGAATTCTTTTTTCATTTGATCATATGTAGGAAGAGATGCTTCTGTATCGTATTCTTCCCCAGTCCAATCAGCATACATCATTTCATTTCCGTTTGTAAGTATCATTCTACCAGCAGTAGTTATGTTATCTACATCTTCAAGGAAATCTATTTCTTTTTGTAATGCTGCTCCTTCCATTACAAAGTCTTCATCAACGCATGTAGCTATTAAAACTGGAACGTAGAAATCTTCTCCATCTTCTTTAACAACAACATTTACTATTATGTCTAAAACACCTTCAGCTCCTTCTTCAAATTCACTTAAAGGCACATTAGTGTCTATCATATCTTGAGGTACTAGTAAATCCTCCATTAGATATTTTAATACTCTTTCTTTAACAAATTCTTTTGACATACTTTTCTCCTTTCTTTTAAGAAAAACCTCTTTATTGATTCTTTTCAAGGTATATTTTCTTTTAACATACTGATATATTTTATTTAAACTAAAAAAATACTATCAATACATTATAAAATACACAAAATTATTTGTCTTTTTACTTAGAAAATACCATATTTCTTCTTTATAATATAATAGATTTAAAAATTTTTCAATCTTATTTATTACTTATTTTATATAGTATTCAAGATTTTGGTATGTTTTTAAAGTTCAAATACAAATTTTTATAGTTTAGGAATGAAAAATTTACTTTTTAAATTAAAATATATTTCTTCATCTAATCCTATCTTTATAGTTATACCCATTTTATGCTATATTAATTCTCTATAATATATAATTTCATTTTTATGTCTTTTTCTTAAAAATTCCTTAAAATAAAGATATTTTAATTTTTTTAGTATATAATCATGTTACAACATTGTAATCGTATTTATTTTTAAAAAGCTATATATTATTAATGTGAGCAAATTATAATTTTACAATTATATATTTTAGGAAATAATACAAGGTATGTATTGGGAGGAAGTAAAATGAAGATTAAAAACAAAATAGTTTCTGTATTAATGGCTACATGCTTAATGTTTTCTTCTTTTGGCATAGGTACATCTTTTGCTGATAGCTCAAAAGTAGTTACTATAGGCGTAAATAATACTGCAGAACAAAAACAGACTATTTTAAATTACTTTGGTGTAAAAGAAAGCGAAGTACAAATTGTAACCGTAAATAATAAAGAGGAAAGAGCTTATTTAGGAAAGGTTGCTACAGAAGAACAATTAGGTACTAAGACTTATTCTTGTGCTTATGTTGAACCTACAAAAGAAGGTAGCGGTATAAATGTAAAAACAGCAAATATAACTTGGGTAACATCTTCTATGGTTGCTACTACATTATCAACTGCTGGTCTTACTGGCGCTAACTGTGTTATAGCTGCTGTATTTCCTGTAAGTGGGACTGGTGCCTTAACTGGTGTTATGAAGGCATTTGAAAATGCTACTGGAGAAACTCTTGATGAAGATAAAAAAGAACTTGCTTCTGAAGAATTAATAACTACAGGAGATTTAGGTGATAAAATAGGTCAAGATAAGGCTACAGGTATAATAAATGATGTTAAAGCTGATATTATAAAAAATAATACAAGTGATAAAACACAAATTGCAAATACAATAAACAATATAACTAATAACTATAATGTAACTTTAACAGATGCTCAAGTTGATAAAATAATAGCTTTAATGCAAAAAATAGCTGCACAAAACTATGATTATAATGAGATGAAAGCTACTTTAAATAACGTGTCTGATGTTGTGCAAGATAACTTAAAAGAATCTGGTGAAAATATAGGTAACTCAGGAATATTAAGTTCTATTGGTTCATTCTTCAGTTCTATAGGAAACTGGTTCTCTAACTTATTTTCTAGTTCTGAAGATTTAGGTATATTAGGTGAAACAAATGATTCTATGTTAGGTAGTGATTCTATAATAGATGCAACTAATAAAGCTGCTGAAAATTTACCTTCAAAAGAAGAAGCTCAAGGTTTCTTCACAAAAATAGTTAATTGGTTTAAAAGTTTATTCTCATCAGACAATTCTAATAATAGTTCTGATGATTTAAATAAAAACAACGGTTCTACAATGATGAACCCAGATAGTAGCGATAGTAACAATGATAACACTAATAATAGTGATAGCAATACAAATACTGATTCTAATAACGACAGTAATTCTGATAGTAATGTAAATCAAAACACTGATAATAATTCATCAAATGAAAATACATTAAATCCAGAAGTACAAACTGATACAGAACATTTCGATACTAACCAATAAATTTAAAACAAAATGAGGCTGTCGCAAAATAAAATTTGCGATGGCCCTTTTCTAATTCTATTTATCTTTTTTTGTATATATTTATACTTTCTTCGTCAATGATTTTTAAGTTACCATTATCAATAACATATATATTATCACAAAGTTGTTCTATGTCTTCAAAATTATGACTAGTTAGGAGAATAGTGCGTCCTTCTTTTCGAAGCTCTTTTATTATTTTTTTTATATCTTGATATGTTTTATAATCAAGAGCATTAAATGGTTCATCTAAAATAAGTATATCTTGGTCTTCCATAATAGCTTGAGCTATACCAAGTTTTTGTTTCATCCCTAATGAATAATTACTAACCTTAACTTTATTATTAGGATTTAATCCAACTCTTTCCATAGTTTGTATTATTTTATCATTACTAATCTTATTATTAATTCCAGCTAGGAATTTTAAGTTGTCTAGTCCACTATACATACTGATATATCCAGGTTCATTAATAAATACACCTACATTTTTTGGGAAATCAACTTTATCTCCTAATTTTTCATTCCTTATATAAACCTGCCCACTATCAGGTGAGGTAAATCCACATATTAATTTAAATAAAACAGATTTTCCACTACCATTTGCTCCTACAATACCTACAGTACTACCTTTTTTTTATATCTAGATTTATATTATTTAAAATATTTATTCCATCATATTCTTTTGAAATTCTGTCTAACTTTATTACAGTTTCCATAATGTGTTCAACCTTTCTAATCAATTAATATTTTTTTATACGCAAATTTTTCTATATAAATAAAGCTTAATAAAATAAACGCTGATAATTCTATAATTACAGGGATCAATGTTAAGCCATAATCTCCTATATATTTAAATCGTGATAAGCTTGAAATTCCAAATGGCAAGTATAAGCACCACTTAAAAGGTAAAAAGCATAAACTATTTAATAATAGTAAACTTAAAAATGATAAGGTCATGTTTTTACTTAAACTGTATAGTAAGATTAATACTAATACCTGTAAGCTTAAATCTAAAACTTTAATTATGAAGATATTAGTACTTAATTGTATTACTTGAGAAGTAATTGGTATATTATTAAAAATACCAATTGCAATCGGAATAGCTATATTTAATAATACATAACTAACTACAAATAGCATTGAAGTCTTTAAAATAGAATTCATCCATTTTATCCCTTTTCCAAATCTTATGTTTATAAATAAACTCCTCTCACTACTTTCTTGTTCTAGAAATATAGCTATTATATATATTGGAGTTGTATTTAAAACTAACATTTCTAAGAATTCAATAATTCGAATATTATTGACTGGATGTCCTACAAATAGATTTACTAAATAATCGTTCATTGATTCAAAAGAGCTATTACCTTTCAGAAGCCCCCAAAAAGACATTAATATTAATACACTACATATCATAACTATATTATATCTTGAAAATAGAAGTCTTTTATAATAACTTATCTTATTTTTCCTTATATCTTTAATTTTTAACTTTTTATTCCAATATTTTTTATTTAATATACAAACAACTATAAGTACTGTCGTCATAGTTAATATATTTATAAATAATTTTGAGTCATAGCCAAAGTTTCTATGAAAAATTATATAATTATCAATAAAAACTATAGGTAAGTTATTTACTTTATCAATCTTTAAACCAAATATCATTAGAATATATACTATTATCATGATTTTAGTTGAAACCTTTTTACTGAAGAAGTTATTTATAGTAAAGAATGCAATAGATACTATAAATAATCCTGCTATCATATATATACAATTTATAAAAATAGCTTGTGTTACACTGCTAAAGTGTTGTGAATAGTATCCAAATAATTCATAACTTGGATTATTTGGTACATTAAAGTTATTATCACTTCTTAGACCTATTGACATTATAAATGCTACCACAAACTGAGCTATTACAAACATAAATGAAAATATTCCATATACAGCTAATTTACCCTTGAAATAATTCCAATAAGATGTACTTCTTATCAAAATATACTCCATATCATCATCCAGACTGCTATATATTGACAACATGAAAATTGGCATCATAAGATAGGTCAAATAGTAGTGCTCTGTAAAAATATATAATATAAATTGTTGTGATGATAAAGTTTGAGTAATTCTTTCATCCATGCTAAATATAGTTAACCCAAATAACAAAAATAAAAGTTTATTCGAAATTAATTTATTTAGATCAAGTTTTATCAATGTTTTCATAATGATACCTATACCTTATATATCAAAGTCTTTTTTATCTTTGAGTTGAAAACAACTATTAAGCCTATGAATAATATAGCTATCATAGGACCTGCAATCATAGAAAATACAGTAATCATTTTTTCATCCACTATAGTTGGGTCAAAAGATGTTACTAACCTATATTGTGGTACTCTAAGCACTGACAATATAAAGTTCTCTAAAATAGTATAAATGAAAGGACCTGTTAGTATTATAAATATATTATCAATATAAAGAGATAGTACAAATCCCATAGTTGCTATTATTATTGCTATTAAACTTCTCCAAATACTAATCAAAAAGCTATACATAAGTGGTTGGTTAACAAATAAATTACCTAATATATGTCTATCTTGAATAAGTATCGGTTCATTAGTTACCATATCATAAGTTCCTATATACGGCACTATTTCTGGCTTTATATATAATGCAATTAATGCTCCAATAAACATTGATACAAACATAATAGTCGCCGAACTTAATGCAACAACTATCCACTTCGATAGTAAGTACTTTTTCTTTGATACCCTCGGTAGAGTGTATAATAAAAACTTATTCTTTCTTTCATAATAAATTGTCCAACAACTTGGTATAACTACTATAAGCGGAAATAACATTGATATAAATTCTGTTGCTATTTCCCATGCCTCTAAATCAACTTGTAGCGAATAGTTTTTATATAATGTACAAGTCATAACACCTATAAAAATAGTTGCCAGAATTGTAGCTAAAAATACTGGCTTTTTTACCTTTTTCCATTCTAGTTTAATTAACGAATACAATTTTTTCGTCCTCCTATTATTAATGTTTAAGTTATGAATGTAGTATATGATAAATAAATTGCTATTACAATTCTTTAGAAATAAGTAATGACTTTAAAGGCATAAATATTTTTTCATTCCTCTAAAGTCATCATTTATGAATTTATTTAAGGTATTAAAACACCTATATTTAAGTAATTAACATTCTCTATACTTGTATTTTTAAATATAATTTTTCCTCTACATTTTTCAGTAATTAACTTTACATTGTATAAACCATATCCTCTATGTTTACTTCCATTATCTTTTGTAGAATATCCTTTCTCAAATAATTCCATAAACTCTGTATTAGAAAGTTGAGGATGTGGATTACACACAGTAACTTCAAGTTTGTCATCTATTTTATTCATCTTTATAAATATTGTGTCACCACTTTTACTTGCTTCTATAGCATTATCAATAAGAATTCCTAAAATTTCTACTATTTCATATTCTTCTGTGTATATCTTTTTTAGAGATGCACAGATATTAAGTTCGATGTTTATATTTTTTAAATTGGCTAATTTTATTTTAGAATAAATAAACCCTGAGATAACTTTATTGTCACATATAAATAACTCCTTAATACTATCATCCATCAATACATCTTTACTATATGTTCCAACTTTTAACTTAGCATCATCTAAAGTCTCTGCCGTTTCTAATATACTATAAATAGCTAAAAGTTTGTTATTAAACTCATGTTGCCTAGCTCTAACTTCAGACATTAAATCATCGATTACAGGAATATATTGTTCCATAACCTCTACACGTTTTTGCTGATTTATAACATTTCGCTGAGAAACTATTGACCATATATTAATAACTAACAACATAAAAAACACAAATACTACTATAGCTAAATTTTTTATAAGAATATCTACATCAAATTGAAAGCTCCAAACTAATACTAATAATGCTATCAGTGAATTTAATAGTATTAATTTAGTTATATAACTGTTATTCTTTAAATACTCTTTAAATTTATATAACGGTAATTTCAAAACAAAAATTAATATTAAAAGTAATGTAACTATTCTATATCCATATTCATATATATTAATATTTTGAACACTTATTAATTTAAATGGAACTACTGCAAGTATTCTTATAAAAATCCATATTATAATAGAAGCTATAGTTGCAAAAAATGCTTGGCTATTTTCCATGTTTAGATATATACTATTTGCTATCATTAAAAATATACATAAAAGAAATGTTCCATATAAAGAGTTAACAGGTAATATATCAAATCCTATAAAGTCCACCGTTGGCTGTATATAATTATCTGTAACTAATACACTCCATCTAGAAAATATATACACTAGATTAATAAATATAATCCAAGATAAGTTTTTATTAGATTTTTCTATTCTTTTGTTAGATAGATAATTACATAATAAGAACATAGCACTACTATCAAGTAGTGTTTGCGAAATTAGTTTAATATACTCCATCTAAAAACTTCTTTCCTATAGGAATAGTTCCCATATTATTTCTTAAATATATTAAATTATTTGCCTTGTCTATTTTTTCTATATAATTTGTATTTAATATATAACTTTTGTGACATTGTATAAATTTAGAGTCATTAATCATCTCTAAAAGTTTTTTTAATGAATATCCTGATATCATTTCTTTAGTATCCTTATTATCATTACATAAATTAAGTTCTAGTTTTTTTCCGAAAGATTCAATATAAATAATATTTTCTAAGTTATATTCAAAAACAAAAGATTTTTGTTCTATTCTTATTGTTTTAGAAACACTTTTTAGTTGTTTTTTGTACCCAATAACATCATCAAGAACAACGTTTATCTCACTTTTAGTAAATGGTTTTATTAAAAAACTATAACATTTTAGCTCTCTATAAGCTAAAAGTTCCTCACTTGCAAGAGCTGTAACAAAAACAATTGGGCTGTATTTATATCTGTCTATTTCCCTTAATTGTTTTGCTAAATGTGTTCCTTTATAGTCTTTTAATTGTATGTCTAAAATAAATATATCAATGGCATTAATTGTTGCATGCTCTAATGCTTTTTGTGCTTCTTCAAAAACTACAATATCTATATCTTTTTCAAATTCCTTTATGCTCTCTGAAATTATATTGCTAATATTTTTATCGTCTTCTGCTATCAAAATCTTCAACTTTAATATCTCCTCTCCGCCTTAGATTTTACTCTGCTATATTAATTAAAATAAATCATCTCTTTTCTTTCTTCGCTCTTCTCTTTTTAAGCTTAAAACATTGCTAGTATCTATAGTTCTTTTAGCTCTTGCCATTATATTTCTCCCTCCAAAAATAGTTTTGCATCTTGATTAGTATCGCTTAGTATATCATACATTTCTATAACTTATCAATAATATAGAAATATACAAGTAAGTGTTTACAATGATTTATAACCATAATTACATTATAATTATGGTTATTCTATAATATTAAATATTTGAAAACGTAATTGCTATAAAAGAAAAAGGTCAAAAGATAAGATTAATCTTTTGGCCTTTTTAATTTACTTGCTCATTTCTTTAGATTTTTCTATACAAGCACAAACTGCATTTATTACAGATGATCTCATACCTTCATTTTCTAAAACTTTTACTGCCTCTATTGTAGTTCCTCCTGGCGAACAAACCATATCTTTTAATTCTCCTGGATGTTTCCCGCTCTCAATCACCATTTTTGCAGCACCAAGCACTGATTGAGCTGCAAAATTATAAGCTTGTTTTCTTGGCATTCCACCAACAACAGCAGCATCAGCCATAGCTTCAATAAACATAAATACATATGCAGGTGAAGACCCACTAACTCCTATTACAGAGTCTATTAAGTACTCACCTACTACTTCACTTTTTCCAAAAGAGTCAAAAATACCTTTTACTATTTTTAATTCTGCATCTTCTATGTTTTTATTTGGACATAAAGCCGACATACCTTCATTTACAAGGGCAGGTGTATTAGGCATAGTTCTGATTATTTTTTTGTCATCTCCAATTATATTTTCCATGCTAGATATACTTTTTCCAGCAGCTATTGAAACTACTATTTTTTCATCTCCAATTAAATCTTTTACACTTTCTAAAACACCATCAAATATATTCGGTTTAACAGCCATAAAAACTATATCTGAATTTTTTACAACTTCTCTAGCATCTAAAGTTACATTTATATTGTATTCATCTTTTAGTTTATTTAGATTTGTCATTGTTTTAGCAGATGCTATAACATTTTGTGATTCTACTAAGTTTGATTTTATTATTCCGCCTATTATAGCTCCTGCCATGTTCCCAGCACCTATAAATCCTATTTTTTTCATTAATTTTGTCCTTTCTTTTGCAAGTTTAGCAAATAAATTTTTAATTATACTTATCTATAACCAATTATAATATTAAATTTTAATCAATACACCTTTTTTTATTATTTTTATAATATAAAATAATATTTTACAATTTTTTATCTATTTAATTCTTCCTATTTTAAAAATATTTGTATATAATTAATCTATATGCAAAGGTGGGGATGTAATTAATATGAAGTCAATAGGAATTATAGATTTAGGATCAAACTCATTAAAATTATTAATTGCAGAACAGAGACATTCAAATAATATAAATGTACTGTTTGAAAGAAAGCATCAAATACGACTTAGCGATTATTATATTGATGATATACCGAATTTATCGGCGATAGGAATATATAAATTAGTTTTAAGCATACAAAATTTCAACGAAAAGTGTAAATCGTTTAATTGTGATAAAGTAATTGTAGTTGCGACTGAGACACTTAGAAAATGTGCTAATAAAGATATTGTATTAAGTGAAATAAAAAAAGAAACAGGATTAGATGTTAAGATACTTTCAGGTTATGAAGAATCTTACTTAGGTTATATATCGACAATAAATACCTTAAATTATAATAATTATTTTTTAGTGGATATGGGTGGAGCAAGTATAGAAATAGCTTTAGTAAAAAACAAAAAATTTAAAAATTATGCTAGTCTGCCTTTAGGGCCTATTCCTCTTTCTAGTAGATTTAATTTATTTAATAGGATATCTCCTTTTACTAGGAATGAATTTAAAAATTATATATATAGGGAATTTAACAAATACCCATGGTTAAAACAAGGAAAAAACCTGCCAATAGTGACGATTGGAGGTTCTATAAAAAATATAGCTCAGATTCATATCTGTAATAGCGATACTTATATAGAGCCTTGTTTACACAATTTTAAAATGAATTATTCAGAAATATCTTATATAAATAATAGAATTTGTAGTTTAGATTACAATGAAAGAGTAAATATAAAAGGTGTATCAAAAAAACGAGCAGATGTAATATGTGCTAGTTCTAATTTTATGAAATACTTTATGCTTTATACACATAGTAAAAAAGTTATTATAAATAATTATGGAATTAGAGAAGGAATATTTTTTAGTTGTTTAGAAGAATAAACCTAGCTATATAAAATATAGCTAGGTTATTATTTATATTTTTATTTTTCTGGAGATTTTCTTTCTATATTTAATTCTTTATCAAGTTTTCTAAGGATTTTTCTAAATTCATGGTCTCCTTCTTTTTCAAGAACTATATGGTCTCCTACTAAACGTCTAAATTCAGCATCTGATTTTTCAAGATCTTTATCACTTATGTCATCTAACTTTTTAAGTCTTTTATCTATATCTTCTATTAATTTTTTACCATCATCAATCATTTCTTTATTTAATTTATTTACTTTATCGTTGTCAGATGTACCTTCTTTTTCCATATTGTCTATGAAATCTTGAATTTTTGCTTTACTATCTATTAAGGCATCTTTTACTTCTTGTAAGTATTCTTTGTTACCTGGATAATCATGGTCTTTATAGTATTTTTCTGCACTGTCTACATCACCATAAATATAGTAACTTTCTTCTAGTGGAATTATACTAGATTCATAGTTTTTAGTGTAGACATTATAGTAATTTTCATCAACTACTTTATCTGCTACATCTTCTTCTTTGTTTGCAGTATTGTTTGTGTTTGTGTTTTCATTTGTTTTTTTGTTACTACATGCAACTGCGCCTAAAACCATTACTAACGCTAATAATAAAACTAAAAATTTATTTTTCATATTAAGTCCTCCGCTTTAATTAATTTTCTATTTTATTATTTAACGTATTTAGATTATTATACTTTTTTAACAAAAAATTTTAAAATTATTTTTGGTATAAAAATTAAAAAGTATTGTATACGATAATATTTCTTAATTAGATTTTTATATATTTAATATATATGATGTGGATTTTTGGCAATTATAGTACTACAATATTAATATATAATTTTCTAAGTTAGAGATATTTTAATTTCTTTAATTAGAATCGAAAAAATTAAGCTATTTATACCTACCAGAAAAGTTTGTTCTAATCTGAAAGGAAACTAGTGATATAAAACTACTTTATTTAATGATTTAAGATTTCACAACTTTTCTTTTAGTTTAAAGACTATTAGAAAAGTTTTTTAATTTTAAATAAAAGCTTATACTCATAAAAAAATTTACTGCGTTCATGGCGCCAACGACTTTGTCCGTTGCTTAAGTTAAAATGTAGATTTATTATCTTAATTTTTATCGAATAAATATACCTCAAAGAAAATTATAATTTTGCACATAAAAATTTAAACCTTTGAATAACTAACTAAAAAAAGTTGCCAATTAACTTTAATTAATTGACAACTTATTTTTTTGCTATAAGTAAGTTATATATTATTTATTTTATGTTTAAGTCCTTATAATACATATGATTATTCTTTAATTAATTTTTGTTCTACTAAAAAGTCATGTGCTACTTTTTCTGGTGATTGACCTAATTCATCTACTTTATAGTTAAGATTAATCATTGTTTTTTCATCTATTTTTCCTGCTAATTTATTAATTACTTTTTCTACATCTGGATATTTTTCTATTATGTCTTGGTTTACTATTGGCACTGCATAATATGGTGGGAAGTAGCTTTTATCATCTTCTAATACTCTTAATTTGAATTTTTCTAAAAGCCCATCTGTTGAAAAAGCATCTATTACTTGTGCTTTTCCGCTTGTTAAAGCTTGATATCTTAAAGAACCATCCATAGATTTTACAGCTTTAAATTTCATGTTATAAGTTTTTGTAAGACCTGGTAAACCATCTTCTCTATTTTCAAATGCTAATGTTGGCGAAAATACAAATTCATCTGAGTATTTAGTTAAATCAGAATAAGTTTTTATATTGTATTTTTCTGCCACATCTTCTTCCATAGCTAATGTATATGTGTTGTTATATCCTAATGGATCTAATAATTGTAAGTCGTAATTTTTAAGCGCACTTTCTTTTACATGATTGTATACATCGTCAGCAGTTCCCTCTGGTTGTTCTTTCATTATATTTACTAATATTGTTCCTGTATAATCTACACAAACATCTACTTCTTTTTCAACCATAGAATTCCAAAGTACACTTGTTCCAAGGTTCATCTTTCTTTCGATATTATAATCAGTATATTCTTCTAATAAATCTGCATAAATATTTCCAAGTATAAGTTGTTCAGTATAATCTTTAGAACCCACAACTATAGTTTCTTTTTGGGCGAAACTTGAGAAGAAGTATCTACCACAACCTATAAAAATAATTACTAGAGCTGTAGCTACTCCTATAACTTTTCTTCTTCTAGCTTTATATTTAGGGTCTCTATATTCTTTAGGATTTTTAGCATGTCTGCTTCTCTTACTTTTACTTGTACTTATTCCGTCTGGAATTGCAACTACTTCTATTTTAGAGAATACAAAATCAACGCATAAAGCTAATATACACGCAGGTATAGCCCCTGCTAAAATCATAGTATTATTTACAGTTTGTACCCCTGAAAATACTAAATATCCAAGTCCACCAGCTCCGACAAATGCTGATAAAGTCATAAGACCTACCGCAGATACTGCTGATATTCTTACCCCAGCCATAATTATAGGTAGTGCAAGTGGAAGTTGAATTTTAAAAAGTATTTGTCTAGGAGTTAGTCCTATTCCTGTTGCTGATTCTAATATTCCTGAATCAATACCGGTAATACCAGTACTCGTGTTTTTTACTATAGGAAGTAGCGAATAAAGCACTACCATAAATATAGCAGGCGTACTACCTATCCCTAATACAGGTACTAATAGTCCTAGAAATGCCATTGATGGCACTGCTTGTACTATATTGATAAATCCTAATACATATTTTCTAACCGATTTACAATGAGCTATAAATATACCAAGAGGAATACCTATAATTATAGCCAAGACTATGGCTATAATTGTCAATTCAACATGTTGTAATAATAAGCTCAATATCTTTGATTTCTCGCTGACTAAATAATTCATAAAACTAGTCAAGGATACTCACCTCCATTTCCAAGAATTGTTCACTTAAAACAGAAAGTAAACTACTTCTTGTTATCAAACCTACCAACTGTCTATCCTTTGAAACTACGGGTATATGACCTACATTCTCTTTATTCATAATATTGAGGATTTCAATTAAATTGCAATCATCGTAAATAAATAAAGGATTTTTATTCATTACTTTATATATATAATAATCTTGAATTCCGTTTTGTCTTAATTCTTTTACTGTCAAAATTCCAACTAATAAATTATTTTTATCAGTTACTAATATACTATCGACTTTGTTTGTTCTCATTATTTCCATAACTTGTATAACAGTTCTAGTCTCAATTGCTTTTACAGGATTTTTTATCATTATGTCTTTAGCTTTTATATATTCTGGAGCACTCCACAATCTATCACTTCCAATAAAGTCTTTTACAAAGTTATTTACTGGATGTTTTAATAAATTTTCTGCTGTATCATATTGCTGTATTTTTCCACCTTGCATAATACAGATTTTATCAGCTAATTTTAAGGCTTCATCCATATCATGAGTTACAAATATAATCGTCTTTTTAAGTTCTTGTTGCAGTTCATAAAGCCACTCTTGAAGTTGTGTTCTTGTGATTGGGTCTAATGCACTAAAAGGTTCATCCATCAAAATTATATCTGCATCTGTTGCAATCGCTCTTATAACACCTATTCTTTGTTGCTGACCACCACTCAATTCACTAGGGTATTTATATAGAAATTCATCTGGGTCAAGTCCTACCATTTTTATAAGTCTTTCTGTATTGTCACTTATTTCTTGTTCAGTTTTTTCGCCCTTTAATTTTGGAATTAATTCGATATTTTCTTTTATAGTGAGATGAGGAAATAGGCCTATATTTTGGATTACATAACCTATATTTCTTCTTAATTTGATTGGATCTTCTTTTGATATCGCTTTCCCATCTATGTATATTTCACCACTTGTAGGCTCAATAAGTTTATTTATTAGTTTTAATGTGGTGGTTTTACCACACCCACTGGGCCCTATTAAAACTACAAAACTTCCACTTTCAATAGTTAGGGATATATTATCAAGTATAACTTTTTCACCTGCAGTTTTCACAATATTCTTAATTTCAATCATATTTTCGCCCCCCCTTTTACAACTTATATATACAATATAAGTTGTTATTAATATAATGATATCATATTATCAGTTTTCTAACAATTACACTTTTGTAACTTTTTGTGTATCACTTTTTATCTTTTTCTTTATATAAAATATAATAATACAGAATTATTACATGAACATCAATAATTAAAAAATATTTCCATTAAGTTTTATTTTAAAATTAGTTATAAAAATACCCTATACAGTTAGACAACTTTATGTCTTTGTATAAGGTATTTATTTATAAATTATATTTTAGTCTACTGCAATATTTAGCCCTGATAACCTCTCTGATGGTTGAATTATGACAAGTTGTCCTGGCTCATTAAATTGCAGGTGATATGATTCACCTGATGCTTGACCTATTAAGTTTTTCCATGACAATTGTGCAACCTTAGCTTCTGGCTTTCTTCCTGTCCATGCTACTATTGCATCTGGATCTACACAACAAGGTGCTTCAATTATAAGAGGGTTTCCATCTGTTATAATCGCTACATCTTGTACTGAATTTGTATTATTTTTTAAATGGGTAGAAAATAATCCTCTTTGAGATATTACTCCAGAACCTACAAATGTTGTAGAGTATGTAAGCTCTTCTGTAAATGCTAATAGATTTTCACTTTCTACATTTATTGAATCCCCTGGCTCTAAATGAACAACATCTACATGATATGCATTTTCTGCTAAGTAAACTTCGCCTTGTCCTTCAACAGACATTATAGGCATATTTTCACCTGTTATTCTTCTTTGTAGATGTCCAAATAAAGCCCCTCCTAGACCGCCTCCATTATTAGGACCTAGTAATAGTTTTTCAAATCTAAAATCGCCCTTAAAAGCGACCATAGCGCCTTTTTTAGCATAGAATCTTCCACTACCTTTAGCTATACACATTAGCTCATTAGTTACATCGAATTTAATCATAAAATTCCCCCTGATTTGTTGATAAATTGATTAACATCATTTATTTATCTTCTTTATTATCTTCGAAATTTTCTATTTCTTCCATTAATGTTTGTACTAATTTATCTCCGGCAACTTTTTTAACTATTTCACCTTTTTTAAATAGTATTCCTTGGCCATTTCCTCCGGCTATACCAATATCAGCCTCTCTAGCCTCTCCTGGACCATTTACGACACATCCCATGATAGCAACTGTCATATTTTTATTTAAATCTTGTATTTTTTCTTCCACTTCGTTTGCAATTTCTATTAAATTTATATTGCATCTACCACAAGTCGGGCAAGATACTATTTTTATTTTGTCGTTTAATAAATTTAAACTTCTTAGTATGTCTTTTCCTACTTTAACTTCTTCTACAGGGTCTCCTGTAAGTGATATTCTCATAGTATCCCCTATTCCTTTTAGAAGTAGAGAACCTATCCCTATTGAAGATTTAATTGTTCCAGCTCTAACTCCTCCAGCTTCTGTTATACCTATATGAAGTGGATAGTCCACCTTTTGGCTCATAAGCTCATATGCTTCTACAGCTGTGTATATGTTTGAAGATTTTAATGATATAACTATATTATGAAAATCTAAATCTTCAAGTATTTTTATATGCCCCATAGCACTTTCAACTAATGCTTCTGGTGTTGGAGAGCCGTATTTTTTAAGAAGTTCTTTTTCAAGTGAACCTCCATTTACACCTATTCTTATTTTTAAATCTCTTTCCTTACATTTTTCAACTACAGCTCTTACTCTTTCTATGCTTCCGATATTTCCTGGGTTTATTCTTATCCCATCTATACCTTGTTCAATAGCTTCTAGGGCTAATCTATAGTCAAAATGTATATCTGCAATTATAGGTATATTTACCTGCTCTTTTATTTTTGATATGCATTTTGCTGCATCCATATCTACAACAGCAACCCTAACTATATCGCATCCAGCTTCTTCAAGCCTTTTTATTTGTGCTACTGTCTTTTCAACATCTCTTGTATCTGTATTAGTCATAGATTGAACAGAAATTGGATTATTTCCTCCAATTTTCACATCCCCAACTCTGACTTCTCTAGTAATTTTTCTTTTGTAACTCATAGTTCACCTTCTATTTTGATTAGAATAATTGTAATCACATATAATTAGAATAATCTTAAAATATCTTTATATGTTATAAATAGCATAAATGCCATCAGTACACTCATACCTACTATATTTATCATAGCTTCTTTACTTGGGTCTAGTTTTTTACCACCTCTTAAAGCTTCTATTAATAATAAAAGTAGTCTACCACCATCTAAGGCAGGGAATGGAACTAAGTTCATAATTCCTAAGTTTAAACTTATTACTGCACCTAGATATAATAAATTAGTTATACCCATTTTAGCTGCATCTGAAACCATACCTATTACTCCAACTGGTCCAGCGACAGAATTTGATATTCCTCCTGCAACTCTACCTGTAACTAATTGTCCTAAGAACTCAACCATTTGAACAGTTATGTCCCATGTTGTAGTCAAGGCAGTTATAAATGATTTAATTATATTTTTTGTTCTATCAAAAGTTATACCGATTATATATGTTTTAGTATCTTTATTGTATGTAGGATTAATATCGAATTTAATTTCTTTATTGTCTCTTTCTACTACTATACTTATTTTTTCACCTTTAGAAGATGATATTATATTTGTTATATCTGTAGATGAGTTTACAGTTTGACCATTTACAGATTTGATTTCATCTCCTACTTTTATTCCTACTTCTTGGGCAGGAGCATTATCTACTAATGTCCCTACTTTTGTTGTAGGAATACCTATCATTAAAAATAAGGCTACTAAAAAACCTATACAACCTAAGAAGTTAAAAAATGGTCCTGCAAATATTATACTTGCTCTTTGTAAGATTGTTTTTTCTGCAAAAGAACCTTCATTTACTGTATCTTCATCAGAATGTCCATCTTTATCTTCTATGTCTTCGTTGTCTATTATTAAAGTCTTACCTGAATTTTCTTCATCTTCTTCAGATCTATCGAAACCGTCTTCTTCACCTTCCATGCTTACATAACCACCGATTGGTAAAACCCTAAGTGAATACTCAGTTCCGTTTTTTTCTTTACTATAGATTTTAGGTCCCATCCCGATTGAAAACTCATGGACAGTTACACCATTTTTCTTTGCTAATAAAAAATGTCCAAATTCATGTATTAGGATGATTATCCCAAATAATAATAATGCAATTACTATTGTCATATATTCACCTTCCTATTTTAGTAAATCATTTATATAACTTCTAGTCCATCTATCAACTTCTAAGATATCATCTAACTTTGGATTTAATATACTATTATGAGCATCTAAAGATTTTTCTATATAATAAGGTATATCATAAAATCCAATTTGGTCTTTTAGAAACTTCTCAACAAGCACTTCATTAGAAGCATTTAATACTGTTAAATATGTTTTTCCCTCTTTTAAAGCATCATATGCTAATTTTAAACATGGGAATGTATTCATATCTGGTTCTTCAAATATAAGAGTACTTAGTTTTTTGAAATCGATTCTTTCAAAATTACTATGTATTCTATCTGGGTATGTAAGCGCATATTCAATAGCAAGTCTCATATCTGGCATAGATAACTGAGCTATCACAGATGTATCTATATATTCAACCATAGAATGTATTATACTTTGTGGATGCACAACTACATCTATATCCTTATGATCTACATCAAATAACCATTTTGCTTCGATTACCTCAAGCCCTTTATTCATTAAAGTAGAAGAATCTATGCTTATTTTTTGACCCATGCTCCAATTAGGATGTTTTAATGCTTCGTTTTTTGTAACATGTAGTAAATCTTCTTTTTTCTTTCCTCTAAATGGACCTCCAGAAGCTGTTAATATAAGTTTATTTACTTGTTTTTTATTTTCTCCATTTAAACATTGGAATATAGCCGAATGTTCACTGTCTACAGGTAGTATTTTTACTCCATTTTCCTCAGCAGCCTTCATAACTATTTCCCCAGCTGTTACAAGTGTTTCCTTGTTTGCTAAAGCTATATCCTTTTTATGTTCTATTGCTTTCATAGTCGGTATAAGACCAATCATACCAACTAATGCTGTCAATACTATATCTACTTCATCTAGTGTAGATATTTTTTCAAGACCGTCTATAGAATCTAGTATTTCTATTTCTATGTCTTTTGGTATCATAGTTTTTAATTTTTCTGCACTTTCTCTTTCATATAGTACAGCATATTTTGGTTTAAATTCTAAAATTTGTTCTAATATTAAATCTACACTTCTATTTGCAGATATAGCTACTACTTCAAATTTATCTCTATTTTGTCTAATTACATCTAACGTCTGTGTTCCTATAGATCCAGTCGAACCTAGTAATGTAATCTTTTTCATATTCATTCACCTCATTCCCTTATAATAAACAATTAATTATACAAATGTATTATATCATTATTTTATTTTGAATATATTAAATTTTTATTATAATATTATTGCTATAATTTAATATGTTCAGTCTAAAAAAAATTATAATACTTTGTTTAAAAAGCAACAATATATTTGTATTTTAAATCTGTATAATTTAATTATTTTAAATCATTTTTCCCTATACGAGATAAAAGCTGCCTCAAAAAGTTTGAGCCAGCTTTTATTTAATAAAAAGTATTATGGCACTATAAACAAATGGTGCAACAAGGATTACACTATCAAATCTATCTAATATTCCACCATGTCCTGGTATTAAATTACCATAATCTTTTATTCCTACATATCTTTTTATTGAAGATGCAAATAAATCCCCAATTTGTGCGATTATACTTCCTATACTCCCAATTACTATCATCATTACTATATCTAATTTAAATATGTATCCAAATATCAAGCAACATATTGTACTTCCAAGTATACCCCCTATACTACCTTCTATAGTCTTTTTAGGGCTCACTTCTGGTATTAATTTGTGTTTACCGAATAAATATCCAGCAAAATACGCAAAAGTATCTGTCATAAATGCTATTATAAATATCAGCCAAACTAATTTTTTACCATCTACAAAACCATCCATAGTTAGTACTATAAAGTCTATAAGAACTCCAACATAAAAAATGCCGAAAAATGTTACTACTATATCCATAATATTTCTTTTACATTGTAACATAGGTATAATAGAACATATAAATAAAATAAACATCACTATATAAGTGTAGTTCATTCTTAAACCGAAACAGTTTTTTATAAATAAGTAAAATGCAAATATATATCCTAAGCTAAATATTGGATTAATTTGTTTAACTTTAAAGGCTTTATAAAATTCATTAATCGCTATTGAAATAATTATAAATTCGCCTATATATAGAGGTAATCCACCGAAAATAACTAATAGTAATAATGGAACTAAGGCTAGCCCTGCTAAAATTCTGGTTTTCATAAAGACACTCCTTATTTAAGTCCCCCAAATCTCCTATCTCTGTTTTGATATGCATATATAGCTCTTTGAAGCTCTTTTTCATCAAAATCAGGCCAATATACATCAGTAAAATACAACTCAGCATAAGCTAGTTCCCAAAGCAAGAAATTGCTCAATCTTTGTTCCCCACTTGTTCTTATAACTAAATCTGGGTCTGGAAGCGACTTAGTACTTAGATAATTTTTTATAGTTTCTTCTGTTATACTTTCAGAATCTAACGTATGATTTTCAATATCTCTAGAAATTTGTTTAACTGCCTCTGTGATATCATATCGACCACCATAATTTAAAGCTAAGTTTAAATTTGGTCCATCGTTATCTTTTGTCAATTCCATAGCTCTTTTTAGCTCGTCTAAGCACGACTTTGGTAATTTTTCTATATCTCCAATAGCTGTTAATTTTACATTATTTATATTTAATTCTTCTACTTCTTTTTTCAAATAACTTTGTAATAATGTCATTAGAGTTTCTACTTCTAGTGCTGGTCTTTTCCAGTTTTCTGTAGAAAAAGTATATAATGTAACATGTTTTATACCTAATCTTTTACATTCTGTTATAACTTTTCTAACTGTTTCAACACCTGCTTTATGTCCAGCTGTTCTAGGTAAAAATCTTTTCTTTGCCCATCTTCCATTACCGTCCATTATGATTGCAATGTGTTTAGGCAAGTTATTTATATCTATATCAAAAAACATATTGTCCATATTTTCTCTCCAATACAATTTCTGACTCCTATAATAAGGAGTCAGAAAAATAAGTTACAATTAATTCTATACTATTTTCCTTTTGAGAAATTTTTATAACTCTAGGAATTATAAGTTTCTCTTTGTCTTTTCTTCCTCGGATCTCTGTAATAGTATATTCAATATTTTCATTGTCAAAAAATGTTTTTACCTCATCTAGATGAAGTCCTAATAGTCTATTGTATTCTTTCAAGATTATACCGCCATTATATCTTTTTCTTTTGCAGCTAATAATACATCTATTTCTTTAGTATATTTATCAGTTAATTTTTGAACGTCGTCTTGACCTCTTTTTAATTCGTCTTCAGTTATTTCGCCGTCTTTTTGCATTTTTTTAAGTTTATCGTTAGCGTCTCTTCTTTCGTTTCTTATTCTAACTTTGAATTCTTCAGAAGCTTTTTTAGCTTGTTTAGTTAACTCTATTCTTCTTTCTTCTGTTAAAGCTGGTATGTTTAATCTTATAACATCACCATCGTTAGTTGGGTTAAGACCTAAATCAGAGTTCATTATTGCTTTTTCTATGTCTTTCATTGCACTTTTGTCCCATGGGTTTATAAGAAGAGTTCTTGGTTCAGGAACAGATATAGAACCTACTTGGTTTATTGGTGTTGGTGTTCCATAGTAATCCACTCTTATTTTATCTAACATTTGTGCATTTGCTCTACCTGCTCTTATTGTTGAAAATTCAAATTTAAGAGCTTCGATAGTCTTGTCCATTTGTGCTTGTAATTTTTTTTGTAATTCTTTCATATTACTTCCTCCTAATTTTTATTAAATTATTCTACAGTTGTCCCTATATTTTCTCCATATACTGCTCTTAATATATTCTCCGTAGTAAGCTTAAATACCTTTATTGGAATGTTATTATCCATACATAAAGATGTGGCTGTTGAGTCCATAACTTTAAGCTCTCTTTGTATAACATCAAGATAAGTTAATTGATCAAATTTTACTGCATCTGCATGTACTTTTGGATCTTTGTCATATACACCATCTACGTTTTTAGCTAGTAATATAACTTCTGATTCCATTTCTGCCGCTCTTAATGCCGCTGCTGTAGGGCTGCGGTCGTATCTGTTGAGAAGTATGGATTTCCAGTTCCTGCGCCAAATATTACAACTCTTTCCTTTTCTAAATGTCTTACAGCTTTTCTTCTGATATAAGGCTCTGCTATTTGTCTCATTTCTATAGCTGTTTGAACTCTAGTTGCTACGTCCATATTTTCTAGAGCATCTTGTAAAGCCATAGCATTCATAACTGTAGCTAGCATTCCTATGTAGTCTGCTGTTGTTCTGTCCATTCCTTCAGAAGTTCTACCTCTCCAGAAGTTTCCTCCTCCAACAACTACTGCTACTTCTACACCTATTTCTCTTATTTTTTTGATAGCTACCGCGATTTCGTTAACAACTTCGTTGTTTATTCCAATACCTCTATCTCCAGCTAAAGCTTCCCCACTTAGTTTTAATAATACTCTTTTGTATTTTGGTTTATCCATAGAAATCCTCCTAAACGTATATTTTACTAATTAAAATTTAAAGTTTTGGTACTTACAAAAAAGAGAACACGTAAGTGTTCTCTTTTGGTCGTCGATTATTTAAGTTGCTTAGCAACTTCTTCTGCAAAGTTTTCTTCTTTCTTTTCTATACCTTCGCCAACTTCGAATCTTACAACTCTACCAACTTTTATGTCACTACCAACATTTTTAGCTACATCAGCAACTAATTTTTTGATTGTGAAATCAGAATCTTTAACGAATGTTTGTTCTAATAAGCAAACTTCTTTTAATTCTTTTTCTAATCTACCTTTTATCATTTTTTCTACTATGTTAGCAGGTTTTCCTTCGTTTAATGCTTGTGCAGTTAAAACTTCTGTTTCATGAGCTAAGTATTCAGCATCAACGTCGTCTCTTGAAACGTATTTAGGATTCATAGCAGCAACTTGCATAGCTATATCTTTTCCTAATGCTAATACTCTTTCATCTCTAGCGTCAGTTAATAATTCAACTAAAACACCTATTTTACCAGCACCATGTATGTATCCTGATACTTGACCTTCTGAAGTTATAGTTTCGAATCTTCTGAAGTCTAATTTTTCTCCTATTGTAGCTATTCTGTCGTTTAATACGTCTTTTAAAGCTTTACCTTCTGCATGATTTTCTTCTAATAAAGCTTCTATGTCTGTAGCAGTAGTGTTTAATGCCATTTCAGCAGCATCAGCTACGAAAGTTTTGAAATCTTCGTTTTTAGCAACAAAGTCAGTTTCTGAGTTTACTTCTACTACTGTTGCTTTAGTGTTATCGTCGCTTATTTTTATAGCAACTAAACCTTCAGCAGCTACTCTATCAGCTTTTTTAGCAGCTTTAGATAAACCTTTTTCTCTTAATATATCAACAGCTTTGTCCATGTTTCCATCAGCTTCTACTAATGCTTTTTTACAGTCAAGCATTCCAGCTCCAGTGCTGTCTCTTAATTCTTTAACCATTTTAGCAGTTACGTTAGCCATAATTAAATTCCTCCTGTTATCTTAAAAATGGCAAGGAGAAACCTTACCATTAATTTTTTTTAATTATTGAGAAATTGTATTAAAAAATACAATTTCTCGTATCAAAGTTAATTAATATTCTATAAAAGATTATTCTTGTACTTCTTCTGCTTCTTCAACAACTTCTTCTTCTGCACCTTGTCTACCTTCTATTATTGCAGTAGCCATAGCACCAGTTATTAATTTTACAGCTCTTATAGCATCATCATTTCCTGGTATAGCATAATCTAATTCATCTGGGTCGCAGTTAGTGTCAACTATACCAACAACTGGTATACCTAATCTAGCAGCTTCTTGTATAGCTATATTTTCTTTTCTTGGGTCAACTACGAATATAGCACCTGGTAATTCAGGCATTTCTTTTATACCGTTTAAGTTCTTTTCTAATTTTTCTTTTAAAGCTTTTAATTTTATAACTTCTTTTTTAGGAAGAACTTCGAATACACCTTCTTCTTCCATTCTTTCTAATTCTCTTAATTTTTTGATTCTAGTTTGGATAGTTTTGTAGTTAGTTAACATACCACCTAACCATCTTTCGTTTACGTAGAACATTCCACATCTTTCAGCTTCTTCTTTTATAGCTTCTTGAGCTTGTTTTTTAGTTCCTACGAATAAAACTGGTTTACCAGTTTCAGCTACTTCTTTCATGAAGTTGTAAGCTTCTTCAACTTTTTTAACTGTTTTTTGTAAATCTATTATATAGATTCCGTTTCTTTCAGTGAAGATGTATTTAGCCATTTTAGGATTCCATCTTCTTGTTTGATGTCCGAAGTGAACACCAGCTTCTAATAATTGTTTCATTGATATTACTGCCATTTTTACCTCCTGGTTTTATACCTCCGAAATGTTCAACTCCCTAATCGACCATTACTGGCACCTTTTAAGGATCCCATTTTCGTGTGTAATAATTTTGTTTTTTATTTTTTTACCTTCTGTAGTATATCATAAGAAAAAATAAATTTCAATAACTTTAATTTAATATATTTTTATTAATTTATTTCATATTATTTTTTTTATAGAAACCTTTATTTTACTATTATTAAAATACTTTTTTTATCTTATTTTATACTTAAAATTAAAAACCATGCTCTCTTAGAAATATTTTCATTTTATTTTTAAATGTTATTTCTTCTAAGTTATTTTCGCTAATTATATCTAATCTTCCAAGTTCTATTCCATCTGAATTATAGTATTTTATAACTCCCAATGAATCACCCTTTTTAATTGGATAATTTATTTCCTTTAATGTAACTTCACTTTTTATATTTTCATTTTGCTTACAAGTTATATATAGATTGTCTTGAGCTTTTAAGCACACTTCCATTTCTGGTATTCCATATATATATTTTTTGCCTATTAGTTGATCTTTTTGAATTATGTTTTTTGTAGCAAAATTTTCTTTGCCATATTTTAAAAGCGACATAGACGCTTGCATTCTTTTATTTTTATGGTTTGTACCTAAAACAACACCTATAAGTCTATTATCACAATCGCTTTTATTATTTCCTTTATATGTTTTCATTGAAAAGCACAGACAATATCCTGCATTTCCAGTATAGCCTGTTTTTACTCCATCAACATCAGGGATTAATTGAAGTAATACATTTGTATTGTTTTTACAAAAGCCCCTTTCTGGATAAGAGTATATTTCTTTATCTGTTATAGATGTTACTTCTTTTTCATAATTATCGAACATATACTTAGCGAGTATAGATATATCTCTTGGTGTAGATATATTTTCCATAGGAGGTTTTGAAGGCTCTTTTAAATTATAAACTGGTAGACCGTTTGGATTTATAAATTTTGTATTTTTCATTCCAAGCTCTTTAGTCTTTTTATTCATAATTTTTACAAAGTCATCTACGCTGCCACCTATATGTTTTGCGATTGCTATTGCTGCATCATTTCCCGATACAATCATAAGTCCATTCATAAGTTCTATAAGAGGTACTTTCTCGCCTACTTTTAATTTATAAGATGAACCTTTTACTTTAGCTATCTCTGCATCTATTTCTATGATGTCATTTTCTTTTACTTTGCCTTCTTTTATAGACTCTATCGCTATTAAAAATGTCATCATCTTACTTAAACTGGCTAAAGGCATTTTTTTATCAGGATTTTTTTCATATAGTGTTCTATTTGTCAATTGATCTATTAATATAGATCCTTTTGAATACCTATCAATATTGTCATAAGCTAGACAAGTATTAAAGGTAAAAATATTTAGGAGTATAGATATCAATAATATTTTTGAAACAAATTTTTTCAAGTCTTTCACCTTCCAAGTTAATAATAAATACTTTATTATTTTTCACAAGGTATGATTTTTTAAGCTAGTAATTATTTACTTACCTTCATTTATTTATCTCAGAGTATTATTAATTTATCTAAACATCCTTTTTATTATTAGTGCAGCCCATGTGCTTTGTATTGTAATACCAATAAAAACTTCAAGACATACTAGAATTTTGCCTATTATGCCATTTATCGTCATATCTCCAAAGCCTACTGTTGAGAATGTTATAACCGAAAAATACCAAAACTCAATATACATCTTAAAGATTTCAAATATAGAGTTTATATTTTTAATATTAAATTTTATTATGTCTCCAGATGTAGTTGTAACCCCTATTAACATGTATATAAACGCAAAAATACTTATTATTGATATAATGTATAAAAAAAATTTACTTAGGTGCTCACCATATCCCATCAGTTCTCTAGCGATATAGTTTAGTATTTTAGATAGTAAGTACTCACCATAGTTTAAAAAATCACTTCTATTTATAGTGTTGTATTTTCTTTCATAATAAGTATAGTAACCTATATTTTTATCATCATGTATTTTTTCAGCTTGTATCTCAGCTATAGTATAGTTTACCTTGCCTATATAGTTGTAGTTTGGAGTATAGTGGCAGTCTTTTAATGTAAATTTAGTTTCTTTTGAAAATGTAATTCCATCTAGTCGAGGTAAATTTATATTTCCAATCAATTCAAAACTCTGGCAGTTTATATTTGTATTTTTAAATATTTTGTTATTTATTATTTTTTCTACAAAATAGTTACTGTTCATAACTAAGTTTGCATTTATAGTAGAATCAAAAAATAATATATCGCCTAAAAACTTGCAATTTAAAAATTCTATTTTCCCATTAAAAATAAAATTAGAGAAATCTGCCTTTTTATAAAAAATACAATTTTCAAATTGTAAATAAGTATACTCATATGTTAAGATTTCTTTTATATCAAAATCCTCTTCGAAATGAAACCTTATAAAATCTGTTATCTTTTTCTTTTTAATATAATGTTTAAATAGTATCTTTTCCCTTTTAGTTTTATTGTTTTTATGTAAAATAGATATATGTTCAGATTTTACATGTTCATTATATTCTTTATCATTTTTCGCTTTGTATTTCATATAAGATTAAATTTGGGCAATTATCCTTTCATTGTGATTATTTACAAAAAACTTAAATTTAAACATATTATTATGTCAATAAAGAAATCTTTATTTATAGATTTTAAGATTTAGATTTCATTCAATTCATTTTAATAAATTATATTTATGATAGATTGTCAATATAAGTGCAACATTTTATGTTTATGTTGCAGCGAAGAC
>NZ_CABQXJ010000022.1:0-36295 GCF_902468165.1 uncultured Intestinibacter sp. | reverse complement strand
ATATTTTTGGCATATTATCACCCTTTTAGTTTTGATTTAATCAATAAAAAAAATTAATTTATATTTTTTAAAACTTTATTGATTATTTTGGATTTTTTTTAGATTACTGCGAAAATATTTATTATATTTGTATCCAAAGCGCATATTAAATTGAGCTTACAGCAGCTTCTTCTGTTTGAGATTTTTGTGCTGGCTCGTAGATTCTCTCCATCATCATTCCATTTACAAAGTATTCTTGGAACTCTTTTCTATTAGATAATTCTATATATTTTGATGTATTTATCTTATTTACTATTAAATTTCTATATTCCTTAGACAATAAGTACATTTTTGCTCCACTACCTGCACAGTTTCCGATGGATTTAATCTTTCCATCTAATTCTAGAGGTATCATACCTATTTGTAGCGAACTTTTGACATTCATATAGTTTCCAAATCCACCGCCTAAGTATAGACATTCTATATCGTTAAAATCTAAATTCTTTTCCTTAACTAATATCTGTATACCAGCATTAATAGCAGCCTTTGCAAGTTGAACTTCTCTTATGTCCTTTTGAGTAAATGATATAATATCTCCATTTTGATCTTTAGCCAAAATATATTGCTTCATACCGTCAATTTCTACTAAATCTTTAGTCAAATATTCATATTCTTCAAATTCAAAGTCGTCGTCTTCTTCATCAAACATCCTACCAGTTTCGTCTATCAATGAGTATTTAATCATCTCAGAAACGGCATCTAAAACCCCTGAACCGCACACACCGCAAGGTGGTTTATTTCCAATTGTCTTTATCTTATTTTTTTTAGATAAATCTATCTCACTTATAGCTCCCAAAATGCCTCCTACACCGTATTTAATATTTGCCCCTTCAAACGCAGGCCCAGCCGCAGTGGAACAAGTTATAACCTCGTCTTTGTTACCTAGTGCCATCTCTCCATTAGTCCCCAAGTCTAGTAATAATGAGTATTTTTCTGATTCCAACATACCAGAAGACAATATACCTGCTGTTATATCGCTGCCGACATAACTAGATACGCCCGGCATTATACTTATATTTGATTTGAAGCTAAATCCTATATCTTTTGGACTGAAATTCATAGCTTCAGTAAATCCTGAAATATAAGGTGCTTTTGCTATATATTCTGGATCTATTCCTAAAAGAAGGTGAATCATAGTAGTATTTCCAACTATTACTGTATCGTATATATTATCTATATTTATATTGTTTCTCTTGCCTATATTTTTAACTATGTCGTTGATTTGACTCACTATAGAAGCTTTAAGTTTTTTAAGTCCATCAGAATTTTCTATCGTATAATTGATTCTAGATATAACATCTGCACCGTAATTTCTTTGATTATTAACCTCAGAAATTACATCTATTTGGCGTCCATCATAAAGACTCATCAAATATACAGCGATTGTAGTAGTACCTATATCGATTGCTAGACCATAGTTGTCTTTTGTTGTATCTGATGGCTCGATATCTATAATTTTGTTGTCAAATAAAGTTATAGTAAACTTATAATCGTCTTTTCTAATTGCTTTAGGTATTTTTCTAAGTATATTTAAATCTATATCTATATTTTCTAAATTAAAGGATTCTTTTAAGAAGTCTTTTATTCTCATTAAATCGTCTCTCTGGTCGTCTAAAGTAGGTTTTTCTAACACTATGTAGTGTTTTTTAATAGAAGGGTTTATTTTAAATTCTTTTTCTACACCACTTATCAAAACAGTCATATCTTTGATTTTGTTTGAAAGCTCTACTGTCAAATCATTCATAACTTTAGTATCACAAGCAAGCCTTACACCAGAATTTAATTCAGCTTCACTCAAATGCTTTTTACTTGATACTCCTATTTCTGTATTTTCTCTCAATCTGCATCTACATTTACCACAGCTACCGTTTCCATTACATGGTGTATCAAAATCTATATTATTTTTTCTTATAACATCTAAAAGATTGTCGCCTATATTGGCCTTACATACCTTTTCACCATCTTCAAGTATTATCTTTACATTAATTTTATTTTCCTTCATTTTTATTCCCTCCAGACTTTATTCATTTCTAAAAATTTTACAATTTTATATACTAATAAGTGATAGATTATATCTCATTTTCTACCTATAATTTAATTATATATAAGAAAATATCAACTAGTAACAAATACTATAAATATTTCGTTACTTATAGGTTTATAGGAGGTTATAATATGGATTTTAGTAAGCTCTCACAAAATGTACAAAAGGGTAACGCCCGAATGACTAATAAACTCGTTCAAGAAGCTCTAGCAGATGGTATAGACGCCTCTGTTATATTAAACAAAGGTCTTATCCCAGCTTTAAATGAAGTAGGTATAAAATTTAAGAATAATGAAATCTACGTACCCGAGATGTTACTTGCCGGTAAAGCAATGACTGCAGGTATAAAAGTTTTAGAACCTCTCTTATCTTTAACTGGTGCACAATTTATAGGCACTGCCGTAATCGGTACTGTCAAAGGAGACATCCACGATATCGGCAAAAACTTAGTCAAAATTACACTTCGTGGCATTGGCATTGATGTTTATGATTTAGGAGTAGATGTATCAGCAAAAGATTTTATACAAAAGGCCGAAGAAGTAAACGCTGACTTAGTCTGTCTTTCCGCCTTGCTTACAACAACTATGCCCGAAATCGGCGAAGTTATAAAAGAATTTAGAAAAGCAGGCATAAAAGATAAATACATATTTATGATAGGCGGAGCCCCAGTAACAAGCAACTTTGCCAAAAGAATAAATGCCGATTACTACACTGCAGATGCGGCGTCAGCTGCAAAACTAGCAGAAAAGGTGCTACTCCAAAAACATAAGAGTTAAAACCATATAAAATTGTAAGATTTTTAGTATTCAATTTTTAATTTTAAATTTGTTATTTAAAAGCAAAAGTGTTGCCCTTATTTAAACTAGAACAACACTTTTAACAAATTTTCAATAATATTTACATATTTATAAAGTATTTAATTGTTTAGGATTTCCAATTATACCAGCTCTAAATGCTTGAAGGTATTCTGCACAATATTCATCTCTACCTGCAAGCATTTCTGCTGTAACAATGCTTCCCATCATATCTCTATCAAGTGGATTTATAATAAGTCCGTCAAGACCTCTAGCAATAGCCATTACTGCGAAGTTTCTGTTTATATATTTTCTTTCTGGAAGCCCAAATGATATATTACTTAGTCCACACATTGTATGAATTCCTTTAAATTCAGTCGTAATAGCTGCTACAGAGTCTAAAAATTCAAATCCATAAGTATCGTCAGTACCTATAGGTTGAACTAATGGGTCTACATATATATTGTCGATTGGTACGTTGTTTTTAACTAAACCATTTACTAATTTATCAGCTATTTTTAATCTTTGTTCACAAGTTTCAGGCATTCCTTCTGAGCTCATACATAAAGCGACTATTTTTAAATCAGTTCCTGCTACAACTGGAAGTACAGCGTCGTATCTATCTTCTTCTAAAGATATGGAGTTTATCATTGCAGTCCCTTTATGTATTTGTAAAGCAGCTTCTAAGGCCTTTGGATCTGGAGAATCTATACAACATGGTATATCAACTACTTGTTGAATATTTTCAATCATCCATTTTAAGTGTTTAGTCTCAGTTCCTACAAATGTACCGGCGTTTACGTCTATATATGTAGCTCCAGCTTCTTCTTGGTCAACAGCTACTTGTTTTATATATTCGATATCGCCTTTATCAATCGCTTCTTTTATTGCTTTTCTACTTGAGTTTATCAATTCACCAACTATAATCATAAGATATTCCCCCTAATTGTTTTTTCATAACCAAATTTAATACAAATTCTCTATTAATTAGAGTTTTATTTACATAATTTTTTTATTGTAGCTATAATATTGTGATTTTATTTAATTTTATATATAATGTCATTTAATTTTTTCTATTACTTCACTTTTGAATTTTTATTTTTTTATATTTGTTTACTTTTTATATATTTTTCATAACCCTTTTAAACTAAATTATTTTATCTACTTTACCGTAAAATTAACTCCACCTCCTATAGATATAAACTTAAAAATTTCTCTGGGTCGTAAAAGTTGACAAGAGGCGTATTACACGACCCATTAAATAGATCAAATAAAACTATACAATTGTGGGATTCACATTATTTTGATTATATTGAATATAGGGATTTTCTCCCTTTCAATATATTTTAGATTTGTATAATGTTTATACTATTATTATAGAAAAATAGGCATTTTAATTATTGTAATAATTATGTTATTTTTAGAAAATTTCTTAAATTCGCTCTAAAAATAAAACTTCTCTTTCTAAAATGGCTTAATTTCAACGTATTTATTGATTACAAATCCTTATTATCACATATAAAAATTTTTATATTTTCAAAATATTAACAATAAAATTTTTTTCGATTCTCAATTATTTATTTATTTTTATTACTTTTTAGTAATTTTAAGATTTTTTGTATTTTTTTTAGAATTGTACAAGTTTTGCCCTTTGAAAAAAGATTGATAAAATTTTAATAAAAAATTGTTAAATTTTTATTTATTTTTCTTGAATTTGTGGTAATATATAAGTATAGTTTAAATATTTAAAAGTAAAAATCTTTTGTTAGGATGGAGTTTTGATAAATCTCCTGTCCCTACATTTGTTTCACCCGTAGGGATAACCCTTTCATGGCGCTGTTTTCTGTATTTAGCGCGGGATGGACTAATAGTATTTTATTTAACAAATGTAATCGTTTTACTTGGATTAGAATCACTTACTCAGCATTTTTTAAGCTGAATAAGTGATTTTTTCGATATTTTTGCAAACGTTTTCCCATTGCGAAGCAACTTGATTTTTTATATCTTACCCTGCATTGTTGCTATTTGCAGGTTTTTAATTTATTTTATATCTACAAATTCAATATTAGATTTAATATAAACCACAAACCAGATAATATATAATTTCCTTAAGATTAAAAAATCCCCTTGTTAAAACAAGGGGGTATTTTTTACGCTCTTTTTCTTTTAAAATCAACTTTTTTTACATTATTTTTATTGTTTTTTGTTTGTAATGTATTTGGTTTTAAATCCATTAATATCTCTAAATCCTCTGGATATAAAGTTATCCCTTGAGAATATAATTTATCTATTAAAGTTGCATTGCTCACTATATGATTTTCTATTAAAGCTTCATATGCCATTTTTAGTAATGATGAGTCAGTTAATTTAAACTTATCATCTAGTGGTTCAACTTTATTCCAACCTCTTTGTTGCCAATCGTTAAGTAGATAATTGTATTTTTTATAGCTTATTACACCTAGACTATATGCTCTATAAACTAATAAACTAACAGGTACTGCCCATTTAGCTTTTAGATTAACAAAGTCTTCTAATTCATTTGCTTCTTGAATACTATTTAAAAATGCTTGTTTTGGAAGTAAAAATTCAGCAGCAAATTCTTCACAGTCAAATTTCTTTAAAGGTATATTTAGTATATCACTAACTATATATCCTAATTCACAAGCTAAGTCATGATTTCTTATAGGCGCAATATTTTTATCTCCACCTAAAGCAATAACATATTTTGTATTTTTATCTACTGATTGCTTTTGAGTAAAAGGACTTGCACCCCTTCTATTAACATTCATATAGCTTATTATTATACCTTTTGCCGTCATTATATCACCTAAATTTAAAGGTGTTGGTTTTTCGTCATCCCATAAGTCCCAATGCTCTCTTATTTTTTGAGAAAGAACTTCCATAGAATCTCCTCTATGTAAATTATTAGGTAAGTCTAGTTGTGGGAAACCTATATAATCTTCAAAGAATAAAAATAATTTTCTTAACATAATTAATTTTTCTTTGTATGATATTTCTTCCATTCTTGGCAGTGTAGAATTTGGATTAAAGTGTGAATCCTCTACTAAAACTTTTATATTTTCATTATCATAGAAATATTCTCTTGGAAAATGAAGTATATTAGATAATTTTAATGCATTTTCTAAAGTTGGTTTATATTTATTTTCTTCAAAAGCTAATATATCTTTTTTATTTATATTTGTTTCTTTTGCTAAAATATCTATACTTTTGCCTCTATATACCCTAGCAATTTTTAATCTTTTTCCATTAAATAAATCTTTTTTCATTTTATTTTACTCTCTTTCATTATCAAACAAAAAACTTTTATAGATTATAAATAGAATTTTGTTTGATTTAGATTTTTTAACCTTTTCAATTATACTCAATATCAGCTATAATATCAAATAATATTTTAATCTTACAAATCCATAAATCTTGTAACTATTTCTTTTATATAGTATTATTATCAATATATTTATTATACTATATTTTTATATGTAGTATATTTTTGTTTTAATTAGGAAATATTTAATTTAAGATTTTTAAAATTTAAATTAAATGTATTAGGGGTGAATTTATATGAATGACAATAATGAACAAATAGTATTAGAAACGTTAGACAGATTACATATCAAATACGATATAACCGAGCATCCAGCTGTATTTACTATAGAAGATATGAATACACTTGGAATTATACTTGAAGGAAATGTCGTTAAAAATCTATTTTTAAGAAATTCAAATGGAACAAATCACTATCTTTTAGTCATGGATAAAAATAAAAAAGCAAACTTAAAATCAATAAAAACTCAAATCAATTCTACTTCACTTAAATTTGCATCTGAAGAAAGGCTAAAAAAATATTTAAATCTTACAAGAGGCTCTGTAACTCCCCTTGGAATCTTAAATGATACAAACTGTGAAGTACAGGTTTTAATAGACGAGGATTTAATAGGCGAAAAGAAAATCGGAGTACATCCAAATACAAATACGTCTACTCTATGGATTTCACTAGAAGACCTTGTAAAAGTTATACAAAACCACGGCAATCAAATTACTTACATAAAAGTATAAATAATAAAGCATTTATTTAATTATAATAATATTAAGTAAATGCTTTTTAAATAAATTTTTATTTTAATATTTTCTACATTAAATATTTTTATTTAATTAAAATTCACATTCGATTTCATAGGAATTTATTGGCATTTTGTGTTATACTTTTAAAGATACATAAATTTATTCTATTTTTAAAAATTCTATAATTATACAGGAGGTGATTATATGAAAAAAAGAAGAGTAGTATATATTATAATTTTTCTAGCTATTATACTTATCAGTGGATTCGTTATAAAAAATAACTTAAAAAGTAATACCTTAGAAGCGCAAACTGATCAATTAGATTCTCCTTCTGGAACTAAAATTGATGATAGTGAAGATAAATCTAATCAAAAAATATCTGATTTAAAACTAAAAGGTTATATATTATCAATTAATGATGGCGATGTAGATTTTGAACAAATTATGAAAAAAGTAAATCTACAAGATAAAAAACCTGTTTATAGTCAGCTATCTTCCACTTACAACAGTGCCGCAATTATACAAACGAACCAAAAAATAGGTCCAATTTATCTAGTTGATTGTAAATATGATAAACAAAAAAAGACATATTCTATAAATAAAAATTCAAAACAATTAATAACTGAATTTATACAAAATTGTGATGCTCTTGTTTTTTTACATTCAGTAGACTCTGATATTGCTAAAAAAGCTATTTTAATTGAAGCAAAAGATAAAAATTATTATTATCCTTTAAGTAGAAATACTTTAGATGATTTAAGTGGAGAAGCATTAACAGAATTAAAATAATATAATTTACATCAAATAAAAACTGCCCTATATTACAAGATCCATTCTAATATAAGGCAGTTTTTTATTTAAAATATTTCTCTTTTATCTTTTCTATACTCTCTTCATCCAAATCATACGCTTCACCTACACTACCTTCAAGCATCGACCATACTTTATTATGTACCTCTATAGCATTTGAGAAATTTCCTTCTTTCCAACTTTCCAAGCTGCTTCTAAAATAAATCCTTTGATATCTATCTTCTATATAATCAATACCTGAAAGTGCTTTTTCAATTGTATTTGGCGTGACTTCTGTACATTCCCACTTATATTCAGCTTTTATAAGCGTATTTGCAAGTGAATGTATTAAATTTAATTCATCTGCATTGGAAGTAGGATCTTTTACCTCATCTTCTTTAATTATTAGACTTGGTTTAGCATTATTTAAATCCATAGACTCTACTTCTCCACCTAATAATTTCATTAAATTATCTTTTTCTAAGAAATTATGAGTTCTAAGAAATATAGAATATATATTACCAAACTTCATAAATATATTTGGCTTAATTACTCCTATTATCGGCAATAATATTATGCATACTAATAATAAATCAATAAACCAACTAAAATAATAAGATTTTTTTTCTTTTTTTTCTTCTTTAAAAGGTTCATCAATTATATCTTCTAAATCTAGTGGAATCTTTATATTCTCTAAATCTTTCTTTGAAAAATAGAAATCCTTAATATCTTTTTTTATATCTTCATCTATATTTATGTCAATATTAGATATATCACTTTTCATATTATACGACTTTTTTTCCTCCATTTATAAATATTCACCCACACTTGCTTTTATTTTTTTTAATGATTGTCTAAAATAAATTTTAACAGTATCAGTATTTAAATCCAATACTTCCCCTATCTCTTCATCAGACAGATCAAAATAACATTTAAAAATAACTACATTTTTATATTTTACATCTAATAAATCAATCGCTTCATATAAATTTATTTTTCCATCACAATAATATTTATCTAAACTTTTATCTTTATCTAGCATACCAACATATTTTAAAAAATTATTTGTATTTATAATAGTTATTTTGTACAACCATAATATAATATTTTGGTTTTCATCTAATTTAGACATATTATCCTCAATAAAATACATCGTATCTGTCAATATTCTTTTAGCATCATCTTCATATTTAGTATGTAAAAATACCAATTTATACATCTGTTCAATATTATCTTTTATAACTTGCTTTATAGCTTTTTTATTTCCTTTTCTAGCTTTTGAGATATTATCCAAACCATTTCTCCTTTTCCTTCTATTAGAAATAATTTTACACTCTTTTTACATTTTCATCAACAATATAATATGTACTATAAATTTCATAAATTTTTTTCAATTATAAATCATATAAATAAATATATTGAATTTAAAGGAGAAAAACTTATGAGGAGAAAAAATCTAATTATAAACACATTTTTATTGACCTTTTCTACCATGACCTTAGGCCTTATAGGTATGGTATTTCGAATATATTTATCTAATCAAATTGGTAGTGAAGGTATGGGACTTTATCAATTAATTATGAGCATCAATGTTTTTGCATGGACTATAGCTATTTCTGGTATTAGGGTTACACTTACAAGGCTTATTGCTGAAGAAATTGGTAAAAAAAGTAGCAAAGATAAAATTAGGCGTTTACTTAGATGGGGTTTTATATATACATTATTTTTTAGTTCTATATCTGCCTTAGGTTTATATTATGGCTCTCACTTTATAAGTACGGTATTAATAGGAGATATTAGAGCTCAAGTTCCTCTAGAAATACTCTCATTTAGTATGCCATTTATAGGTATCTCTGCTTGTTTTAATGGGTATTTTTACGGTTGTAGAAAAGTTATAAAAAGTATTACTGCTGATTTTATAGAAAATATAACTATGATGGTTATAGTTACTTTTTTTATAACTTCTTTTTCAACTGCAAATTTAGAATATACTTGTTCTTACATAACTCTCGGCATGACTTTAGGAAGTATTATAGCATGTTTTTGTGCTTACCTTATGTACATATTTGAAAAGAAAAATTCGCCTGCTATTAAAATGAGAACATCGAAAAAAACTATATTTACAGAATTAATTTCAGTTGCCCTTCCTATTGCGGGAAGTGCATATGTACAGACATTTTTAAGATCAATAGAAGATATTTTAATACCTAAAGCATTAAAATCATACGGTTCATCAACAGCAACTTCTCTATCAATATTCGGTGTAATTAAAGGTATGGCATTGCCACTTTTAAATTTTCCATCAATATTTTTAGCTTCATTTTCAACGCTTATAATACCTGAAATTGCACAATATAACGTATTAAACAGACAAAAATCAGTTAATTTTGTAATATCAAAAGTAATAAAATTCACGCTTATAATAGCATTATTTTCAACGGGATTTTTTATAGTTTATTCAAACGAATTAGGACAAAGTTTGTATCACAATAGCGAAGTCGGTCTTATGCTTAAAATATTAGCTCCATTAATACCTTTTATGTATCTCGATAGAATTGTAGATGGTAGTTTAAATGCATTAGACCAACAAGTCTATACATTGAGATATAACTTAATAGATATGACAGTTAGAATACTTATTATAAACTTATTAATTCCTATGTTCGGTATAGAGGGCTTTATAATGGTTTTATTTATAAGTACAACACTTAACTTCTCATTAAGCGCTAATAGACTTTTAAAAGTCACAAAACTAGATTTTTCTATTTTTAATTGGATTATAAAACCGATTATATCTATATCTATTTCATCTTTAGCTATAAAAGAGTTGTTTCATTTTCTAAATACTAATAATTTAGTTGTTGAAGGTATCCTTATTTTTATAGTGTATGTAATTTTACTATGTCTATTAAAATGCATTTCTAAAAAAGACATTACTTGGTTTATAGATGCATTTAAAAAAGACCCTAAAAAGAGCAATTGGAGTGCATTAAATCTATATAAACAAATCTAAAAATAAAAAAAGATTGATGTAGAAATTTAAATATTAAAACTTCTATATCAATCTTTTATCTAGTCTATATTTTTCATAAATTCTACAATACTGTCAACTGTCTTTTGTTTTTGATCATCTCCACTTATCAAAGCACTCTCATCATTATTGTATTTTCCATAATCACCAAATTGTGAATGATTTGCACCCTCAATTTCAACATAAGTAGTACCTGGTGGTAATTTTTCTTTCGCATCTATTAAAGATTGGAAATCTATTACACCATCTTTACTACCCCAAATTGATAAAACATTCATATTAACTTCTTTTAAATATGAATCTGATGGATATGAAGATATTAATACAACACCGTCAATATTATCTAGCTTTGAATTTACATATCTTGTCGCAACAAGACCTCCTAGTGAATCACCACCTATAACCCAATGCTCTATATTGTTGTATTTGTTCATAACTTCATTGGCTTTATTTTTACCAAATGCAGAGAAATTAAATGGCATATCTACAGCAACAACTTGATAACCTTGTTGTGATATCATTTTGCAAATTTTTGCATATGCCTTAGCATCTACTTTTGCTGCTGGATATAATATGAATCCTTTTGTTGGTGTTATGTTTGTAGGCGTAAAGCATATAAAATTATTGTCTATGCTTACTGTTACAGCATCATCACTTTTCAAATAAGTTTCTGCTTCTGATGTTGGAGCATAGTAGCTAGTTAGCCAAATAAAAAAACCTAACACTGAACAAATCAATAAAATTAAAACGGCTTTTATTATAGCCTTATTCATCGATTGTTTCTTAAGCTTTTTTCTTTTTTTTGCAATTTCTGCTTGCTCTTCCTCGTAAAGTAAAGGCTTCTCTAGCTCCATAGTAATACTACAGGTGTCGTATTCCCTTTTTTTAGACCTTACTTTATCTTTCTTCATTTTAATCCCTCCAAGTTTATTCATACTATTATAGTTTAACACAGTTAAATATATTTTTCACCTTCTGAAACCTTTCAATTTTGTATCTTTTTCTTTAAGTTTTTGTAAACTTTTTGATTATGTATAAAATAAAAATACTCTCCAATCAAAACCTTTATGGTTTTATATCAGAGAGTATTTATATATAATGCTATAAGTTTTGATTTACTTTATCCTAATTCACATCATTTATTAGAGAAACCTTATTTATTTAATTTTTCTTTATCAAGTTCAAAATCATCATTATTTTCTTTTATATCAATTATATGTTTAGGTTCTGTATAATTTTCAAAATCGTCACCTTCATATACTTGTATTTCATCATCATTTTCATCTACTTCTTCATTGTAGTCAAATTGTTCTTCACAGTCATACTCGTATTTATTTAAGTCTATATCTTTCTTTTTAATTATTTTAGAGCCACAACAAGTACAAAACTTAGAATCAGAATCTATCTTGCTTGCACAAACATCACATAATATAAATTCCCTATCTTTTTTTATCTCCCTGCCACAATTAGGGCAGAATTTTTCATTATTTTTTGATATATAACCGCACTCACAAATAGGTGTATGTTCATCGTGGCCTTCTATATTTGCTATATCTAACATTCTGTTGTATATTTCTAAGTCTAGTTTTTTTATTTCATAAGTTAATTCTCCAAATATACTTTCATCTATAAGACCTCTTCTTATTTTTTCATATGCTGAGATTCCAAGCTCCATAATTTTTTCACTTTTTTTATCTTCAAAATCTTGAATTTCTTTTTCTATTTGAGATTTTTTCGATCTATGCTCTATATTTATAAACTTACGATTTATTGTTTTATCATTTGATTTCATTATTATATACCTCTCTTTTATTAATCCCAATTATTTAATTTAAATCCTATAAAAGTTACTATAAAACTGTAAATAAAACTTATTATAAGTGTAAAAATTATGCTCATATTCATTTGTACATTATATCCCAATAATGAGCCTCCATTTACATTTACACAAGTAAATACAGCTAATACTCCCATTAAGATTGCATAAAATCCACTAAATATTAATGTAGTCTTTTTAGCGTGAGTTTTATATTTGTTGTTTAGCTTTATTCCTGATATCAATAATATTAAAGCTGATAGAGCAATAAATGCTATTAAACATAATTTAAAATCTATACTTAAGGAAGTTGAAAATATATTTGTTAAGAATAAATTTTGATTTCCTATAGTTACAGGATTTAAATTTGCAAATCCCCAAATATATGCTGCCAATTGGCTAATTACTACGAATATATTTATATTTGAGATAGAACCTGAAATACCAAATTCATATACATAACTTAAACCTATAAAATATCCTAAAACTAAAAGTACAAATACTATAAAATATCCTAAAAATACTGTATTTACTACTTGTTTAAATATTCCTAAATACATGTTGTTTTGTATATATTCTTTTTTTGTTCCAATATATAAAATTGATAAAAATCCTAATAAAATACCTCTAACTAAAACACTTAAAAAACTAACTCCATATACTAAACTGTATCCCGAAGATAGATATCCTCCGCCTATAGATAAGCTATTTCTAGACACAAGAGCTAATACTGTAAGTATTATTCCATATATCACTCCTACTCCTATAGCTTGTCTAGCTAATGTTAATTCATCAGTATTTTTTTGTTTCATAAATATATTATAAGAAGCAACCATACATATTACTGGCAATACTAAAAGCGCTAATGAGCAAATTTGAAATGCAAAATTATAATAATTACCATAGTTCATCATACTATTTGCATTAGTAAGTATATTTAAATTTCCACCATTTATTAATAAAAGTAAATCAAAAGTACTTATGTAAGAAACATAATTTCCTAATGACACCCTTAAAATTAATTTTAATACTATACTTATAGCAAATAGTATTAACGTTGCAAATCCCGCCACCTTAAAACTATCTTTTAGACTTATGTTTGATAATATATTTGATATACTAAAATCATAAGTTCTCTTGCTAATATCTTCTAATAAAGTTCCACATTCCTTGCAATAAATACTGTTTAAATTATTTTTTGTTTTACAATTTGGACAATATAATTTACTTTTTCTTCTAAGAACGAATTTTTTGTTGTTCATTTTTTTATATGCATGTCCATCTTCTTTTGAATAATTTCTAAATTTATCCGCAAATTGTAGTGTATCGTCTGAACCTCTAACTTGCATATTAATTCCTCCATTACTATTAATTTATATCTATTTATTATGTAGTTAATTATATCAATCAAATCTTAAATTACGCTTAAATTTGACAAATATTTTTAAACTAAATAATATCTAATTTTCTTAGAATTTAAAAATGCTAGAATAAAATATCTAGCACTTTTATGTATTTAGCTCTTTGTCTTCCAATATAATTTAGATTCTTTAAACTCTATTTCTAACTTTTCATTATCGTATAAGTATGATAAATAAGATTTTAGTGTATTCCCTATTAAAACATATTGGTTTAGATCCATTTTTAAATCATAATGTATAAATAACTTTTGTAAAATATCTTCAAATATCAATTCTTCTTCACATATCCTTAATATAGTTTCTATTATTTCATGTACTTTGTCTCTGTTGATTTTAACTAGTGGTTTTATATCTTCACAAATCGGCGCATGTGATGGTATAAATAAATTTCCTTCTAAATTTTCTACAAAATCTAGTGTCTTTAAAAACTCATCTACATTGTAGATAAATGATATGTGATATTTTTTTATAATATTTTCTCCAAAAACACAATCTGCTAAAAAGTATACATTGTCAGAAGTTTTTATTCCTATCATATCAAAGAAGTGTCCACCTAGTTTTATGTACTCAAGCCCCTCTGGCAAATTCTCTATAGTGTCAGTCGGATTGCTTTCTTTTGCCATTAAAAATTTATTTCTAAGACTTTTTATAGGATAACCACCATATAAAAATGAAGGTTCTAAAATTGGATATTTAATAAATAAATTTTCGATTTCTGTTGAAATTATTTTACAATCAGTTCTCTTTTGTAAAAATTCATTTCCTCCTATATGGTCGGCGTTTGAATGTGTACTTATTATATATTTTAGATTGAAATTATTTTCTTTTAAAATTTTATTTATTTTTCTTCCTGCCTCTTTATCATTTCCACTATCAATTAAACAAATATCTGATTCATTTAATTTGTATATACCTATATTTGTGGGGCTATCTATATAATATGTTCTTTCTCCTACTTTATTTAAATTATACATTTTTATTACCTCCTAAATATAATATCGACTTACTTAAAGTATTTCATAACAAGAATTAAAATAGTATTAAAAAAATAAAAAATAACCACATATTAGTCTTTATTTACCTAAGATGTGGTTATTTTTAAATATTATCAAAGATCTATATCCAATTTCCATCTCCATTTCGTTTTAATATAAATCCTATCATTTCTATAAGTTCTTTTTCTTTTTCTGTTCTAAATATAAATACATGATTTCCCATTGCTGCTGCTAGAGCTTCTGGTACTTCAGTATATATTTTTATTTTATCTTTATATTTATTTTTAATCTCTTCATATGAATGTGTATAGTCTATTCCATTTCTTCTACTAGCATATCCAACTACATATTTTCTATTTACATCTACAAATATCTTATCGTAAATCAATACATCTGACCATAAGGCATATGTATCTACATCATAAGCGTAATTTATCATATCTGGTATATATGCCCCCGGCGCTCTCATATTTACTTCTAGACCAACAAGATCTCCTTTTTTACCAAGACCTTCTTTGTCTTCTTCTAATCTAAAAAATTCAAAATGAAAATATCTACTTCTTGTATCAAATGCTTTTACGACTTTTTTGCCTATAAATTCAATATCTTTTCCTTCAAAAGGTTGAAAATAAAATGCAGTATCAGAACATGTATTTACAGTATCCATAATAGAATGTAACATAACATGACTTGCTGAAATCAAAACATTTTTATTTGAATCTGTAATTCCGTCAAATGTCTCGACATGGCCATTTATAAACTCTTCCATTATATATGTAGTATTGTTATCTTTAGTAGCAAAGAAATATGATAACTCATCGTCATTTTCAAGTTTATATGTACTAGATGCTCCCACACCATTATCAGGTTTTACTACTACTGGATATCCAACTTCTCTTGTGAAGTTTATAGCCTTTTCATAAGTTGATATTAATATATATCTAGCTACAGGTATATTGCATGATTTATATACATCTTTCATTTTTGATTTATACTTCATAGGCGCCATATCATCTATCTTAGTCCCACTATTTACATCAAATATTTTTCTCAGAGTTGCCTCTGTTTCTAGCCAATATTCATTTTGAGATTCAATCCAATCTAATTTTCCATATTTTTGATTAAAAAATCTGCACGCTTCTTCTACCTCATAAAAATTCTCAAGACTTCCAACTTTATAGTATTCTGTAACTGAGTCTATCGTATGTTGTGGCAAAGATTCATATGGTGCATCACCTATCCCCAATACATTAACACCTCTTATTTTTAAATTTTTACAAAAGTTATAATAATAAAGCGGAAAATTTGGTGAAATAAAAACAACATTCATTTATAATGCCTCCTCAATTTTTACAATAAATTTCAATATCTAAATGTCTTATAATTAATCCAATATATTTCTTATAAAGTATGAAAACTGTATTTGCCACCAATTCCAATCATGGTTTACATCATGTCCCCATATATCTATCCATGCTGGTATATTTTTATATTGTAATAATTCCTTCATTCTATATATACTTCTCAGCATTTCATCTTCCCATGCCCCTTGGCCACAGCATAATATTATTTTACACTTTCTATACATCTCTACATATGGATGGTTGTAACTCATTCCTTGTAAAAATTTTATAGGTGAATTTGCATATACTAAATCATCACAATAACCACCAAAGAATATATTTGAATCAAAATATCCGCTAAGCGATATTACTCCTCCAAATACATCAGGTCTTCTAAACATAAAATTAACTGCATGTGTTCCCCCCATAGAACAGCCAGTTGTTATTATTTTTTTCCCACTTTTATTTATTTGATGTATTCTTGAAACAAGCTCATTTACTATATAATTAAACCACGCCTCTTGTCTACATATTCTAAATCTTGGGTCCCCATTTTCATTAGACCAACTCTCACTGTCTATACTATCACAGCAAAATAGTTGTATCTTTCCACTATCGATTAAATCCCTTACATTTTCCAACATACCGAAGTTTTCAAAGTCAAAAAATCTACCATTTTGCGCTGGAAATACTAGCACAGGTAGTCCTGCATAACCATATACATTAAACTCCATATTTCTATTTAAATTACTACTGTATTCTTTATAATAATTTTTTACCATAAATCTACCCCTTATCTAAATTCAATTACATGCTTATTTATAATGATAGCATAATATTTGAGTTATTTTAATAAAGCTTAAAGTATACATAAATTTTTTTATAAAAATTTTTTATAACACGTAAGAAATTAATTATTATGTTGAAAAAAAAGACTATGTTGTCATTTTTATTTCAACATAGTCTTTTATATATTTTATTTAATTTCTAGAACTCAGCGTTTTTAGGAGTTCTTGGGAATGGTATTACGTCTCTTATGTTAGATATACCTGTTAAGTACATTATTATTCTTTCAAATCCAAGACCGAATCCTGAATGTGTAGCTGTACCGTATTTTCTAAGTTCTAAATACCACCAGTAATCTTCTTCGTTTAGACCACATTCATGTATTCTATCAAGTAATACATCGTATCTTTCTTCTCTTTGAGAACCACCGATTATTTCTCCAACTCCTGGAACTAATAAGTCCATAGCTCTAACTGTTTTTCCATCTTCATTCATTCTCATGTAGAATGCTTTTATTTCTTTTGGATAATCAGTTACGAATACTGGAGCGTTGAATATTTGTTCTGTTATATATCTTTCGTGTTCAGTTTGTAAATCGCATCCCCACTCAACTGGATATTCGAATTTTTGTCCTGACTCTAATAATAATTCTATAGCTTTAGTATAAGTTATTTTTGTAAATTCAGAGTTTACTATGTTGTTTAATCTTTCAAGTAATCCTTTATCTACGAAGCTGTTGAAGAATTCCATTTCTTCTGGGCATTGTTCAAGTACATAGTTGATTATGTATTTGATCATATCTTCAGCAAGTTCCATATTATCTTCTAAATCAGCAAATGCTATTTCAGGTTCTATCATCCAGAATTCAGAAGCATGTCTACCTGTGTATGAGTTTTCAGCTCTGAAAGTTGGTCCGAATGTATATACATTTCTGAATGCTAATGCCATTATTTCCCCATTTAATTGTCCACTAACTGTTAAGTTAGCTTCTTTTCCGAAGAAGTCTTGTGAATAGTCTATTTTACCATCTTCAGTTTTTGGTACATTGTTTAAGTCTAAAGTTGTTATTTTGAACATTTCTCCAGCACCTTCACAGTCACTTCCTGTTATGATTGGAGAGTGAGCATATACGAAGTTTCTGTCTTGGAAGAACTTGTGTATAGCGTATGCTGCAACACTTCTAACTCTAAAAGCTGCAGAGAACAGGTTACTTCTAGGTCTTAAGTGAGCTATTGTTCTTAAGTATTCAACTGTATGTCTTTTCTTTTGTAGTGGGTATGAATTATCTGATTCACCTTCTACAACTATTTTTGTAGCTTGTATTTCAACTGGTTGTTTTGCATTTTGAGTAGCTACTAATGTACCTTCTATTAATAGAGAAGTACTTATTGGTAATTTACCAACTTCTTTGAAGTTTTCTAATTTTTCATCGATAACGATTTGCATGTTTTTGAAGAAACTACCATCGTTTAATTCTATAAACCCAAAGTTTTTAGACATTCTAGATGTTCTTATCCATCCAGCAACTTTAACTTTCTTATCTATGTATTCATCTTTATTTCTATAAAGTTGTTTAATTTCTATGAATTCCTTTTGCATAGAATACCTCCTAATTATATCGTCTGTTTTTTAAATTTTTTAAATATATTATAATTATAACTTAAATTTACTTATTTATACTATTTCTAACAATCTATTCTAAATTAAAAATATTTAAATTCGTAAATTTAAAATATAAAAATTTGCAATAAAAAAAGCCTTTCATCCATCTATAGGACGAAAGACTGTACTTCCGCGGTACCACCTAATTTAACTAAAAAGTTCACCTCTTTAATGTACTAATATACATCACCAATTATAACGGTTTGGCTCCGACTAAGTCTACTCTCTTTGTGATTTCGGTTAGTAGCTCCAGGATGTTCTTCATTATAGACCTTGTGCTGGACTTCCACCATAACCAGCTCGCTCTAACTCAGTTTTATAACTACTCTTCCCTTCATAGCTTTTTTAATAATATTTTAAATCTCATTAACATTACTTTAACTCATTAAATAATTTTTGTCAATAAATAATTTTAATTACATTTTTATATTTTAATATAAAAAACAAAAATTCATCGCGGGCGACTTCGTCCGTTGCTTAAAATTCACTGCGTTCATTCGCGGGCGGCTTCGTCCATTGCTTAGGATTCACATGTTTATAGCGCAGGCAATATAAAATCACTCCAAATATTTTATATATTCAGAATGATGTTAATCATTGTTTTTATTAATTATTATCTATTTATTAATTATTAGCTACTTTTTGTTTATTTAAACTTTCATTATTTTCGACTTTATTTTTATCAAATATACTAACTACTACAAATGTAACTCCAGTAGTTAATAACATTAAATAACCTACATCTGAGAAAACATTTTGGATTCCCGGTACAAATAACCACGCTCCAGCAGATAATACTGATACTAATATAGTAAAGAACCCTGCATTTTTTCCAGCAAATTTAGAAAAACATAATCCTCCTAATACAACAATTGATGTTCCTATTGCCATAGATAAACAAACCTTCATAGCATTTAATATTGAGCCTAATTGAGAAGATAATATATAAGTTAATAGACCTACTACAAGTATTATAGCTTTGTTTATTATAAATGCTTTATCTTTGTATTTTTTACCCATACTAGTTTTAAAGAATATATCTTGACTAACTGTTGTTGAGCAACCTATTAGCATACTACAAGCAGTAGACATATCTGCTGCCCATAAAGCTGATAAAGTAAGACCTGCAATTACTGGTGGCAATGATAATATTATCATTGGTAGTGCTAATGTCGCATCTACACCTGGGATTAATGCTTTTGAAGATATACCAAGCATCGCACATAAGAAACCTATTGGTATCATCATTAAAGCACCTAATCTAAATCCATTTACTGCAGATTTGTCGTCTTTTGATGTAAGACCTATTTGTATAACACCTTGAATTGAGTTTGTATTACCACACATAACTATCATCCAAGCTATTATTGCTGGAATTCCCATACCATCTGTGAAACTTAAGTATGGAACATCAGTTGAAGTACTTGCCATTTGCATTGCTGCATCCCAACCACCTTGGTTGAAAAATACCATAATTGAAGCTATTATAATTCCGAAATAAATTAATGATATATTTATAATATTACTCAAACTAACTGAACCCATTCCTCCAACAAATGCTACTAACATGAATATTAAAAAACTGAAAAATGTTCCTGTAGCTATATTAAATGTATCTGGAAGCAAACTAGCTAATATTGATCCACCTGCAATATATTGAAGTGCTATTATTGTACATTGAATTAAAATCATAGCTATTGTCATCATTACCCCAGTTTTTTTATCAAATAAATCTTGTACAAGTCCAGTCACTGTATTATGTCCGCTATTTCTGAAACGTTTAACAACTAAGAAACTCGCTACTATAGCACCAAATGCCCAAGCTACGTTATACCATCCAGCTGATAATCCTGAAACGAATGCATTTTGAGCTATACCTATGGTTGATGCTCCACCGATTGCTAATCCTGCAATTGTAACTGCTGTAATCCAAGTACCATTTTTACCTTTGTATAATAAGAAATTTTCCCCATCTTTCTTTTCTTTCTTTGACATAAATATTCCTAAACCTAGTAAGAATGCTACGTATAATATTACTATTATTAATGGCGTATTCATAATATAATCCCCTTTCCTTTATAGATAAATTTATAATATTAAAATTTAAAATTTCCACTTTTATAATCTTTTAATTCTAGATAATCTATTTTCTTTATATTTTTATTTCTATCCCTTAAATTTAATTATTCTCTATTTTTTTATTTTTGAAGAAGTGGAACTACACTACCTCCATAAGGCAATATACATACATCTTTTCCTTCAAAATCAACTTTTTCTAATAATTCATCTATGTTTTTATAAGAATCTATATTTAAATCTTTTACAAAGTTTGGATCGATTTCACTCAACATAAGCATATCTGATTTTGCAATAGCTTCACATAATGCATAGAATATATATCCTCCAATTGTGAAGTTTGCTCTTAATTCTTCATCAAGTACTCCCCTTTTTAGCGGATCTATCCAACTGAAGAAATCCGGTGCACCTCCTCCTTCTCTACATTCTGCTAAAAATATAACTGTACCACCTTTTTTAACTGCTCTTGCTGCATTAAATATACTCTTTGTAGATTGGTATAGATTTATATCTTTTGGATATCCACCACAACTTGCAATAACAATATCTGCTTCCTTTTCTATTTTTACACCGTAGCAATCATCTACATATTTACAACTTGCAAGCCATGCATCGTGGAAATTTCCACAGAATAATTTGCTATGTTTTGATTTTGTATTTACGACTATATTAATCCCAAACGCTACATCGACTAATTCTGCAGCTTGATTCATATCTTCATTTACTGGGTTGTTTTCTAAAAGTCTACTCGCTACTCTTGGGTCAGTTTTCTTTTCTGTTTTTGATAGACATCTTATGTGGTTTTGTTTTATAGTTTCTCTTCCTGCAACTCCAGGAATAACGCTCTTTCTTCCACCACCAAATCCAGCCATTATATGGTGAACTGTTCCTGTTATCATTATTACTTTTCTTCCAACTACTAGAGGATTTACATATACTTCTGTGCCTATTTGTGTTTTGCCGACATAAACTAAATCATCTGCATCGCAATCGTGGTTTACAACTTTAACTTTGTCATAAACTTTTTTAGAAGCTAATTGGCAAAGTTCTTCTTCTGTTTGCATTCTGTGAGTGCCTATAGCTACAACTATTACGATATCATCATAAGATATTCCGATTTCTTCCACTAAATAGTCTACTAGTTGTTCACATATTAAATCTTGACGTTGCCAAAATCTAGTTAAGTCACTTATAACTATTGTTACTTTGTCCCCTTTTGAAATTACTTCTCTTAAAGGTTTTGAATTTATCATATTAGTAGTTACACCTTTAATAAATTCTGACTTAAGATCTGTAATTTCATCCATTGGATTTTCATTTAATACTTTTACTGACTTAGCTTTCGAAAGGTCTATATCAACCTTTGAGTCACCATACTTTAATTCTAACATCTTGTCTCCCCCTTACTGTCTTTAACCAAATAGTAAATTTAAAACAAATATTTATATCTATACTGATTTAATTCTAAATACACTATTACCCTTTAAAATTTTTAATAATTCCTATTTTTCTAAATAATATAGATAAAAAAAGAGAACCCCTCTCAGAGTTCTCTTAAATATCATAATTTAATATTATTTGGCCAGTTTAAAATTTATTAAATTTAAATGCAAGTCAAATATGAACTCCCTAGAAAAGATTTACTTTTTATATTTTTGCAATAAAAATAGCCAGCGCTAAAATAAAAGCCCCAGAATATGAAATATAAATAGCTATATAATTTTGTAAATTCTCTTCTCATTCCTTTCATATTATTTTCCTCCATTTAAAAATATTTTATACTGTTAATTGTAATTCATTTCCATAAATTGTCAACTTATAGTTTTATTTTTATATAAAATTTTATTATAAATAATAAATCTTTATTCTAAATCCCCTTAAAGTTGTAGATTTTTTTGAAATGCATTAACGTAAATTATATTTATCCAAAATATAAAGCTGATTATAATTTCCTATACATTATAAAATTTAGAGGTTACTTCAAAACAATTTTGAAGTAACCTCTAAAAAAATTCTTTATATTTTATAATTTACTTCCATTATCTACCCAATCTTTTGCTTCTTCTGTCATTTCTTCAGATGGAGCAGTTACATTTGTTTCTGGGTAAATATAACCAGGGTCAGTCCATGCAGCTGTATAGTTATTTTCTACAGGTACACTTGAATATAACCTTGCATTCCTTTTTCCACTTAATTGTCTACTTATACCGTGATGTTTTTCATGTTCATCATATCCTTTTTTATGCACAATTACACCTCCCAATTCTTTTTCAATTATTTTATCCAAAAATTAATTATCAATTCATAGAATCGAAAGCTGTAAAATTGTGTCTTAAAATAACATATTTTCACAGTAAAAATTATATTCATTTATAAATTTTCAGATATACGTTGCAAAGTATTTTGATAATTTAAAATCCCATATCCATATGATGTATTTGGATATGTATATATAGGTTTTTGTGTAGCTCCTAGCATCAAATATGTTTTTATAGGTTCACTATATATAGATAATCTATAAAATTCAGTTTGATTTATTATAAATTCAATTAACAATGCTATAACACCACATACTACTGAGCTACTTACTCCCGTTCCTGTAGCTGTATTAAAAGTATTATCTAAATAATTGGATATTATATCCACTCCTGGTGCAACCATATCTAATGTTTCAGCAGGTCCTTTTGATGAACCAATCCATATAATATTTGATTTTGTATTATATGTTCCAACAGTTATAACTTCTCTCAGTAATCCATATCTCGTTATTGTTGAATTAGAATCACTATCTATAAATCTAGTGTTGTCAGAGATTAAATTTTTATTCGGAAGATATGCATTAAACTCCCCATTTATAACATTTTGGCCAGTTATTCTAAGTGTCCATATTCCCGAATATACATTTTTTAAATTTATAGATACTTGCATAGAACCTGTTGAAATCCAAGGATAACTATAGGAAATACTATATGTTACATTTTCTAGATTAAATTTTCCTGCGTATAAGGAAAAATTTGGCGCATAACTTATAGTTGGACTAATCTCACCAAAAGGAGAAATTAATGCTATTTCAAACTTATCTACTTTGTATCCGTCTATTATTATATTTAAATTTTTATCGTCTCCAACTTGAAAATCGATATCTACAGATTCTCCATTTGATATATTTCCCGAATAATGTATATCTGTATTACCTTGATTTCCAGCGCCACTCACTAATATAAATCCTGATTGATATAGTTCTTCAAATGTATTTAATAAAGCTTGTGATATATCTCTTCCAGATGTTGTTCCGACTGTAAAATTTAATATTATAGGTCGATTTATCTCTTTAAATTTTTTGATTATATAGGATATAGCTACTAAAAAATCTGTATTTTGATAATTTATTCTACCTTCCTTGAATAGCGAAATATAACTTCGTAATTTCACTACAATTAACTCAGCTTTTGGTGCAATTCCTTTATAATTTATATTATTTTTACCTTGTGAAACAGCTATACTAGCCGTCACAGTTCCCGTTCCAATTTCATCTCTACTTAAATCACCATTATTATTTGATATAGCTTCATTTATTTCATCTCTAGTAAATTCACTACCAAATAACATACCTTCTGGAGGAGATTTATAATTACTTTCCTGGTCCCATAAATATAAAATTTTGCTACTTCCATCTTCATTTAAAAAATCTTGATTTAAATAGTCTATTCCTGAATCTATAATCGCAATTACAGTTCCTCTTCCTTCCAAACTATTGTACAAATTATTTCCCATATATGCCATATCTGTAGCTTGTCGCACAGGAACACCTTGCAATAAATTATTTGTTATATTTATTAGAGAACTCATCGCATATGATCTTTCCCACCATACTATCTGATTTATATTATTAAAAATATTTTCGTTAAAATTAGATTCCACATATAAAACCATTAACAAATCATTTAAAAAAATATACTGTGTTAAATTATTTTCTTGAAGTGATTGTATTAACCTTTCTTTTTTTCCAGTAAAAATTATATTATACGACCTTATTTCACTATTTAATATTGGCATTTTTACTCTCCTTATTAATTATTTTTGATTTTTTTATATTTAATTTATCTAAATTCTTCAAAAATTTTTCTAGCATTTAAAAGACCATATCCATAAATGAAATTAGGGTATTGTATATTATCTTCTCTATCTGCCCCTAATTGGAAAAATGAATATATACTTTGTGTGAATCCTTGACGTTTATATTGATTATTTTGTGTTACATATTGTAAAAATAATGCTGCTACTCCAGATGTAACGGCGGCGGCGGCTGATGTTCCTGTAATATTTCCATATCTATTATGTGGATAAGCTGAAATTATATTTACACCAGGTGCTACTATATTTGGCTTTTGGATATTTCGTATATTTGGACCCCTAGAAGATGGTGGCCACATAGAATTATTTATCATATCATAAGCCCCAACTGTAAATATATTTCTATCTACAGTTGGAAAATTTACTGTATAAAAAGGATCTGGTTCTAAAAACCTTGTATTTTGATTTATTAAACTTCTATTTGGAAGATATACATTGTAACACCCACTATTAATATAAACACCTGTTAAATTTATTTTCCAAATTCCAGGCGATGCATTATATAAATTTATAGTTATAAATTCTTGACCTGAGTATGATGTTGGGAATACATAAAAAACTGCATAGGTAGTATTTTCAAAATTAAAAATACCACTCTCATTTGTATAATAACCTAGACCTACATCTTTACTTTCTTCTCCTGTAGGTGAGATAATTTTTATATTAACTCTATCTGGACGACAAATCCATAATTCTATCCTTAAAAACTCCTCTTCTTCCTCAATTTCAATTTCAACAGTTTGAGTTTCACCTTTAGATGAAATTTTTCCACTTGCATGTGTCTGTGTATTTCCCTCATTTCCTATACCCGCAATTTCACATTCCCTATATTGATACCATATTGTAGATTGTGTTGCTCTATTTATAAATCCTACATCACTATTAGTACCAACAGATGTGTTTATTATTAATGGTCTTTCCAATTCTCTAGCTTTTTTTCTAGCATAATCTCTTGCTACGTAGTAATATGCATTATTATATTTTCCATCTATTGTTCCAAGTTTTATTACTATAAGCTCACTATCTTTTGCGACACCTTCATAAAGGGAATTACTTACTCCAAGACCAGCACAAATACCACTTAATAAAGTTCCACTTCCAACTTCATCAGTAGATAATGTACTGTCATTTTCACTAATAGCTCTATTTATATCATCTCTTGTATATTCTGTTCCAAAATAAAATCCTTCGGGAGAATTTCCTTCTTTTGTTTGATCCCATAAATAAAGTATTTTACTAGTTCCATCTGCATTTATAAAATCTGGATGTAGATAATCTATCCCTGTATCTGCAATAGCTATTATGACATTTCTACCAGTAAGATTTAAATTTGGATTATTTTTTATATAATTTATATTTTCATCTTCATTTATGGCAAATCCCCCTGATGTCCCCGAAGATACTTGTGATAATAAACTCATTTCTGATAAGCTTTCAACAATTACAACTTCTTCAATCTTAGAAAACTCTCCTGAAAGTATTATTTCAGTATCTGTTTCTGAAAATATACCACTATTTTCACTTAATCGTCTAAAATTACTTTCCAATTCAGATATTTTTAAACTATTAAAAAATCCTTCTGGATTATTAAAATATACAAAAGCAGAATTTACATATGAATTATTTTGTCTTTTAAAATTTAATCTATTTTTTTTTATGAAATTATTAATATACTCTAATCTCTTATATTGTTGTTTTGTTTTTACAGATAAGTCATTATCACTTCTATTAAAATAAATTGAAGACATATCTAAAAAACCATATCCATTTGAATCAGATGGATATGTTCCATTTCTACTTCGTCGTGCATTTTGAAGTAATAATGCCTTTAGTTTTTGTGAATACAAATATAAGTCATTTTTCTGAGTTATTCCCCATTCCATCAATAACGCACAACATCCCGTTACATGAGGAGTTGCCATACTAGTTCCTGTAAGCGCCCCTGTCGTTCCACCAACTAAATAAGAAACTATATTTTCACCAGGTGCTAATAAATCTGGCTTAAAAATACCTTGCATTGTATCTCCTCTTCCAGAAAATGCTGATACTACATCTGTTCTAGAATTATAACTTCCAACTGTTATAACTCTACTTGCCGTTCCTGGCACTGTTACTGTTAAAATATTACTTGGAGATAAAAATCTGGTATCTGGATTTAAACCTTCTGATGTAGGCAAATATAAATCTATTATTCCATCTACGATATTTATTGGTGAAAATTGAATCTTCCAGATTCCAGGTGTGATTTGATTATCAGAACTAAGTCTAATTGTTATTCTTCTTTGAAGTGAATAAGGCATTATTTCATAAAATCTACCTAAAATTGTTGTTCCCCTTATATTATTGGAAATTTCATTATTATTAGCTGAAAGTTCTTGAGTTCTATTATTTGATGAATCTATTAAAGTTATTGTAAATTGATCTACAAAATTAGGCCAAATATTTATATTAAGTACTGTTTCTGATTGACCAACGACAAATTCAACTATCTGCTCATTAGAATTTTTAATATCCACTCTTTTATGTCCACCCTTATTTCCATTATTGCCGGCCGCAACTACCATATTATTTTTCCAATATAAGCACATATCATCTATGTATTGTTCAAATAATGATAATCCTGTATGGGAACCTTCATTTGTTCCATAACTCATATTAATAGCTATTGGTTTACCTAGTTCTAAAGCTTTTTCCAATATAAATTTAATTGCTCTCATAAATTCAGTACTTCTTGAGTAAATATCTGTTTGTCTATTGCCAACTCTAACAATTATAAATTCAGCATTGTTAGCAATTTGTGCACATATAGAACCTACATGTGTCCCATGCATTGCAGTTATTGATACAGGAATATCTTTATTTCCATTTATAGCTTCATTTATATCAGAGTTTGTATATAAAGTTCCTTCTTTAAAACCCTCTGGCGGATTATTTCCAATAGATTGATCCCAATAAAAAAGTATTTTGGAATTTCCCAAGACATCTCTAAATACTGGTAGTGTATAATCTATTCCAGAATCTATAAGACCAATCAAAGTGCCTCTTCCGCTTAAACCTGTTCTATTTTTAAAAGATGTTATTCCAGATGTTGAAAAACTCTGTTCATCTTGTGTTTCAAGTATAAATGGCCTTTCTATATATTCTATCTCTGTATAATCTAAAAGTTGATCAAATAAATTTGGATCAGTTGATATTATAATGGCAAAATTGTCGTTTAATATTTCAACACTTATATTAAGTTCATTTTCTAATCTCAAAATATCTCCATTGTATTTTGCAATTATCTCATATTCTATCTCAATCACCTCCAATCTAGAATTATTTATTATCTTCTATTTTTTTACCTAATCTAGACATCATATTCTTAGAATAATTAGAAATATTCTTAGGTATGCATTCATAAGTAGCTAGCATACTGTATATCTCTAAAGCTCTTTTATAATCTTTTTTGCCAGTATATGCTTTATATGCCTCTTCTGCAAGCATTACACTTATTTCATTAATTCTCTCTGCTCTCTTTTTCACAAAACTACCCCTATCTAATCTTTTTGTTAATATTATTCGAAAAAAAAGCAGATTATACCTAATCTAGGTAATAATCTGTTTTGTTGTTTATATATTAAATATTTAAAATTTAATGTAAATCTGAAAAAGCTACTCTTATATTTTGTATTCTTTCATCTTTTGTCAATTCATATTCATCTTGCGTTTCGTCTTTACTTGTTAATATATTTGCTATTTTTACGGTAAATTCACTCCCTTGTCCTAGTTTACTTTTTACAGATACAGAGCCATTGTGTAATTTGGCAAAAGTCTTTACTAAAGAAAGTCCAACTCCTGTGCCTTGTTTGACAATGCTTCTCTTATCATTGACTCTTTCAAATATTTTGAATATTCTCTTTGCATTTTCTTTAGATATTCCTATGCCATTATCCTTAACCTTTATATATACAAAGTCTTTATCATGACTTAATGAAACAAGTACTATACCATCTTTTTTCTTTCTAAATTTTAGAGAGTTAGAAATAAGATTTAGTACTATTTTTTCAATCTTTTCCGAATCAAATCCCACCACTAATTCTTCAATATCTGTGTCAAATATAATATTCATCTCATTTATATTTACAAAATCTCTTACAGACTCACATATATCCTCTACAAAATAAACAATGTCCTGGTTAGTAGGATTAAATGTTTCATATCCTAATTCTATTTTTGATTTTGATGATAAATCATTTACTATCTTCATAATTCTAAATGAATTTCTTTTAACTAATTCTACATGCTGTAAAATATCTTTTGGGTATATATTTTTCTCAGCTTTCTTTTCTATAAGTTGCATAGTAGCCAATATCATATTTAAAGGATTTTTTATTTCATGTGATATAAAACACATAACTTCTCCCTTATCCCAATTATAATAATTCCTTATATTTGTTATGTCAGTTGATGACTTTTCATTTATATTTTTAGAGTTACACTCTATCTTACAAAACCAAACACTAAATTTACATTCATCTATTTTTTCTATTTGTAAATCATAGAAGTTTTGCTCTATTTTTATTTGTCTAGAGTTAGAATTTACTATACAGTCAGTTATAATCTCTTCTATAATGTAAGAAGCTGATTCTGTTATAACTGATTTATATGCTACATTTGATTCCGTTATAATCGCATGATTATTTTGTAATTCAACTATTACCAATGGTGTCGGACTTTTTAATAATATATTTTTATAATTACACACAACCTAAATCCCCCTATTAGTTATAATGTCCTACATAATCCCCCTGTATGAAATATTTATATTTTGAAACAGACTAGTTTTATATAAGTTTACTTATTCATTCTGATTATAACACAAAAAAAGTATTTTTTATGTTTTTTACAAAATATGTTAATTATATTTTGCTATTATATTTTTTATTATAATAATTAAAATTTAATTTGAATCATTATCTGAATCAGTCTTCTCTGAATCATCGCTATTTTCACTGTTTTCTACTTTATAAATTTTACTTTTTTGTGAGACTTGATTTTTATTACGTGCAACTACATATATATCATAGTCAAATTCTTTCGATTTTTTAGAATCAAGTGTAATTTTTTCGTTTATTTTGCCATCTCGTTTTGTAATATTGTCTTTATCTATAGTTTTTACTAATTCATAGTCACTATTTTCTAATTTATTATCTTTTATATATACTTCATATGTTTGTGCATCATTCATTTCATCCCATTCTAAATTTAGTACCAAATCATCTTCCATAAAATAATAACTTAAATAAAATCCTTCGACAGCCTTATCTTCTATGCTAATTTCTTTTACTGTGATATATACATATTTTTTAACTTTATTTTCACCACTTCCACATGATACTACTAGTTTTTCTACGCCTTCTCTAAGACCTACAATTTGACCATTGCTATCTAATTTTATTTTTCTCTGTACTGGTAGCTTATTTTCTGCAAACGCATATTTTACTTTTGGTGTTTTTAAATTTTGAGGCTCTGTTGTAACAGATGCTTGTATAGTTGTTGTTTCTCCAATATCTAGACTTATGTTTTTCTTAACACTTATACTTTTTAATTTTGCAACTATATTATATTTAAATGATTCTTCTTTAAAATCTGCTCTTGCTGTAATTGTTGCATTTCCAACACCTACAGCATAAATTTTATTATCATCTACTTTTAATACATCTTCATTAGAACTTTTATATTCAACTTTGTATTCTTCGTTGAATCTATCAAAGTCTACTTCTACATAGTCCTTTATACTTGCCATATCACCTACATATTTTAAATCTCCATCTATTTCTGCATTTAAGTTGACAACTTTAGGATTTACTACTAATATGTTAAATCGCTTTAATATTTTATTATTTTGAACTATTGCGATAGATGTAAGTCCTTCTTTTTTCCCTGTTATTTTGACAGTATTTTTAATATTTTTAGAGTTGTCTCTTATTTCTACTTTATTATCTTCGTCTAGACTTTTAAATTCAACTACTGGATCTTTTGCATATGATGGAAATTTCACATAATCACCAGCTGAAAATACAACTCCTTTATTCAATTTGATAACATACTTATCTATATCTTTTATGTACTTCCCTTTTACTGCATTTACCTCAATTCCTTTTATTTGTGGTTCAAATATTCCAAGCTTAAAAAAATAATATTGTGAAATAAATAGAAGGGGAATAAGTAATATGATTATTATTATTTTTTTGTTTCTATTTAATTTTATGTTTTTCATATAATCACTCCCTCATCAAATTAATTAACTAATAATTATTTCTTATATATATTTTTATTTATATTCAAATATATTCAAAATCAATAGTGCAAATACCTTTATTTTACTCAATAGTTTAAATTATACTTATTAAATTATTGGCAAAATTTATTTATTTTAAACATACTATAATTTGTTTTAACAATTCTTTTAAATATGTTGTAAACTTCACTGTAATTTCATTTGTAATGTCAGCTAAAAAATACTATAATTTACCTAGGATTATTTTTAGAAATATATTACCTAAATGGTATAGAAAGGAATTATTTTAAATGGAACAAATAAGACAAACTAAACAAAGAAGGAGTTTTTTAGAATTTGCAAAAGACAAAAATATTGAAATATCAGTTCAAAGATACTTAATAGATGCGCTTAGTTTTATGGCCTCTGGTTTATTTGCATCTTTATTAATAGGCACAATATTTAATACTCTAGGTCAAAATCTTCATATATCATTATTTACTGATGTTATTAACCCTCTTGCAAAACAAGTTACAGGACCTGCTATAGCTGTAGCAATTGCATATGGGCTTCAAGCACCACCACTAGTAATGTTTTCTTGTGCATTGGTCGGAGCTTGTGGTAATGAGTTAGGTGGACCTGTAGGTGCATTTGTTGCAACTATTTTTGCCTGCGAATTTGGTAAATTAGTTTCAAAAGAAACAAAAATAGATATATTAGTTACACCTGCTGTAACTATATTAATAGGTGTGTTAATTGCTGAAGCCGTTGGACCTGCTGTTTCTGCATTTATGACGGGATTTGGTAATGTTATAATGAGTGCTACTGAAATGCAACCTCTTTTAATGGGCGTGATTGTCGCAGTATTAGTAGGTATAGCTCTAACACTTCCAATAAGTAGTGCTGCTATATGTATGATGCTTGGACTTAGTGGACTTGCTGGAGGTGCCGCTACTGTCGGTTGCTGTTGCCAAATGGTTGGATTTGCTGTTATGAGTTATAGAGAAAATGGAGTCGGTGGTTTATTTGCTCAAGGCTTGGGGACATCTATGTTACAAATGTCTAATATAATAAAAAACTGGAAAATATGGATTCCTCCAACATTAGCCTCAGCAATTTTAGGTCCTCTATCAACTATGGTATTTAAAATGGAAAATATCGCAATTGGTTCTGGTATGGGTACATGTGGTTTAGTAGGACAATTTGGTACAATAACTGCAATGACTGAATCAGGAAATACATCAAGTATGATGTGGGTTGGAATATTACTTCTTCACTTTATTCTTCCTGCTATTGTAACATTAATAATATCAGAATTTATGAGAGCTAAAAATTGGATTAAACCTGGCGATTTAAAACTAGATATATAAATATTTTTTATAGAATAAAAAAAGAAATTATACTTATCTATAGTTGAAATAAATATAATTTCTCAATATATTCAAACCAAAAAAGGCTATTTAATAGCCTTTTTTTATTTTACTACTGCATTAACTAACCATTTTAATGCGCCTTTAGTACTTTTCCATAACGCGAAGTTTTCATTGTAGTAGTAAGTAGCTTCTGTATATAACACAGGATCTATTACTGAACCAGACATTCTTAAAGCAGCTGTCCATTGCATTAGGAATAATCCTATGTATTTATTTTTTTCTACTCCGTCTTTTATTGCAGATTTAGCAAAGTATAAGTTTCCATTTTTAAAGTAGTATAATGCTTTGAAGTAATCCCATTGAGCTGAGTCTTCATTTTTGAATCTTGCGAATAAGTCATTTACTGCTTTTCTATCATTTTTTGCTATTAATAAGTTTATTAATTTGTATCTGTTTCCTTGAGTATCATTTTCGTCCATTTTTAATAATAACTCGAACATTTCTCTAGCTTCTTTGTGATTTTTGTTGTTCATTAATAAAGTAGCTAAATCTTGAGCTGCTATCATGTATGGTCTAGCAGACTCGTTATTCCAGTAGTTAGTTGTATTTTCTCTATCAACTATCATTTCTTCTGCAACAGCCATAGCTTGTCTTAAATAGTCTAATCTATCTTCAAATGGTAAATCTTCGTGAGCAAGTCCCATTAAAGCTTTGTATTTTGCAGATTTAGTTTCATCTTCTGTTAATTCTTTTGTAGCTTCAACTTTTACTTCTTCAGCTTGTACAACTTCTACTGTGTTTTCAGCAGTTACTGCTGCTTCAGCTACTACAGTTTCTTCACCTTCAAATAAAACTCTTAATGCATCTGATTTACTTTTTATTGTTTTTGAACTAACACCAGTTTTTTCAGAGAAAGCTTTTTTTGTGATATACATAGGATGTGATCTTTTAAACATTTCAGCATCTTCTAATACCATGTTTAATATAGCCGCTACCCATATATCACATCTAGATGAAGTTAATAGTTCTCCGTCTTTTTGCTCTATTTTTGCTAGAAGATCTAAACTCATATCTTTGTATTGTTCGTTTAGATTTTCTTTGCAATATTCTACTATTGCATTTCTAATTTCATTTATTCTGTCTTTCATCAATATCCTCCCGAATCAAATTTTTAACCTCTATTATTATATCATTTTCTTAAAAAGTCTTCATTTAAATAGTATAAAATATATATTTTACCTAAAATTAAATTTAAGTCTAAATTCCTAAGGTTATAAACTTATGTTTATTTTCAACATACTTTATATAATTTATCATATATTGTATACCTATGTCAAAGTTTAACTGTATACTGTTAAAATATAATTTTAAAAAGTGTTTTTTGATTCAGAATATTATTTATTTATATACAAAATCTTCATCAATTATTAACAATTTTTCGTATAATCTGACATGTAAATAATTGATTTTAAAAAAGCTCCCCTTGCAACACATTCCGTAAGTCTTAAAAAGATTATATTAGCTTCGTCTTCTTTTATCTCTTCTAGTACTATTTCTTGTTTTTCATCATAATATATTGTTTTAAAAAAATCCTTTGTATCTATTGCAATTTTAATAATTTTATTCAAATCTTTATTAATTAACACCTTATTCTTTTTATGCATTATTATATTATTTTCAATTTCATCTAACATACTATCCAATTTATTTATTATAGATTCATATACCTCCATTATATTCCTCCAATTTATTATATTTTTACTTATGACATACATAATTAAATACTACATATTTTAATTGTAATACAAAAGTAAGTTTACTAACAATTTTTCTTTTATTTTCAATATAGTTTTTATAAAATCTCTATATTAGGATAAAACTCACTTTATTGGAGATACTATTAATCAGATTTTAAAATAGGCGGTGTACTTATGAATAATTTCAAAAAAACTCTATTAAATGAAATTCCCGAATTTAGAGATTATACATTAAATTATTTAAATGGAAATATATCTACAATGCAATATAAAGAATTTGCAGCAGGCTATGGAGTTTACTCTGAATTAAACAAAAAATTATTTTTAATTAGACTAAGAATTTCGTGTGGGATTATGTCTAGATCGCAACTTCATACAATTTATCAAATCGCTAATAAAAACAATTTAAAATCTATACATATAACTACTAGACAGTCAATTCAATTTCAAGACTTAGACATGGATACTACCGTCAATATAATGAAACAATTAATAGAAAATGACATCTATTCTAAAGGTAGCGGAGGTAATTTTCCTAGAAACGTCGGTCTTTCTCCCCTATCTGGAGTAAATATTAAAGAGAGCTTTGATGTTACTCCATATGCTCTAGCTACTGATAAATATTTTTTAAATAAAATAAATACTTATAATCTTCCTCGAAAATTTAAAGTTTATTATTCAAATTCACAAAATGACTATGCATATGCTATTACTCAAGATATGGGATTTATAGCTACTCTAAAAGAAAATAAGCCTTATTTTGAAGTATATGTTGGAGGTTCATTGGGAAAAGAACCTAAAGTAGGGTTAAAACTTCCACATCTAATAAATCCTAGCGATGCATTATTTTATATCGAAGGCATGATTGAATTTTTTAAATCAGAAGGAGATTATAAAAATAAACATAAATCAAAAATAAGTTATATGATTGATAAATTAGGAAAAGATGAATTTTTAAAAAGACTGTACTTATACATCGATAAACAAAGGCAAAATATAAATTTAAAAATAAATTCAACTCCTATCGATTATAATAAACAAGGAATAGATATCAAATGTGATAATCCTAGATTATTTAAACAAAAACAACAAGGATTATATTCAGTCTATATCCATCCATTAGGAGGTATATACAAATTAAAAGACTTAAAATGTTTATTAAAAGAACTAGATAAAATTAAAAATCCTATTATTCGTTTAGGAATGAACCAAGAAATATATATATTAAATTTAGATGGGCAAGAGGCTAAAAAAATATTAGATACTACAGAATGTATAAACGGCTGTACAGCATTAGAAAACAGCATATGTTGTATCGGTACACCTATTTGTAAAATGGGTATTTGCAATAGTCAAAAATTACTGTCTGATATTATTACTTATTTTAAAATAAATAGCAAAGATAGAGAAAATTTAAAAGTTATGCCACAACTATATATATCTTCTTGTAAAAACGTATGTGGATTCCAACAAATCGGATGTATTACTTTAGTCGGAACAATGAAAAGCATCAATAAAGTTAATGTAGATTGTTTTGAAATGAATATAAATAAACTTTTAAATGATAATAAATCCATCCAAATAAAATCATTAGGATGTTTCAAAAGCTTTGATATTTCACCTATGCTATATGAAATAAGTGAAAAATTAATAGAAAATAATATTGATTTTATTAATTTCGTAAATAATCATAAAAAAGAATTTTCTAAAATAATTAATAAATACAAAATATAAATTCTTATAAAACTTTCTATATATTATAAAAAATTTGCTTCGCTCATGGCGCCAACGACTTCGTTCCGTTGCTTAAAATTCGCTTCGCTCATAGCGCCAACGACTTCGTTCCGTTGCTTAAAATTCGCTTCGCTCATATCGCCAATGAATCGGAGATTC
>NZ_CABQXJ010000021.1:0-38084 GCF_902468165.1 uncultured Intestinibacter sp. | reverse complement strand
CTCCATTTTTAACTTTTAAAATAATAATAGCACGAAACTTTTAATTTATTCTATAGATAAGTTAAAAACTTCGTGTTATTATAAGGTATAATAAAATTTGTATATATTAAAATACTATAAATATATACTAATAATTATAATAAAATACAGTAGGTGAATATATGAACAACATAAAAATAAAACTGACAAGAGACAAGTATAACTTTAGATTTAAACAATACGAAGGAATGTATTTTCACTGTGAAATAAAAGACGACAATACAGTTAGATATAAAATAACTAAAGATGAAGCCGGAAGTGAATTAAAAGAATTTGGAAATACACATATAAAAGATAATATGATATTTATTCCTCAAATAGATGCTTATATTGATTTAAGATAAGTTTAAAAGGTGTAGCTTTACAGAAATTATATTTCTATAAAACTGCACCTTTTTAAATTATATATCGATACTTTCAACTGTAACAAGACCTTTATTTTATAAGTTGAATAAAGAATAGTACAACCACCATTACTAGTGCTACTTTAAATACTACTCCTGATACAAACTTCAATAATTTTATCGCTATTCCCGCTACTACAATTAAAAGCGCTATTCTAAATAGTAAATCTATAGTCATATCTTTCCCTCCATACAAATAAGTCTTTATACATTATATTAACATAACTCTTAAAAGTATAATACAGAAAATTTATGTACTTAGATTTAAATAAAATTAACAAATTCCTAAATTTTTATTACAATTTATGAGTTTTTATTTTATTTAATTATAATGAAGCTTTTTGTTTTGCCCATTTGCTCACTATTTCTTCAGATTTTGAGGCTTCAGATCCTTTTATAGATAAGCCATCTAATACTTTAGCTCCTTTACAAATTCTTCTAAGGTCTGCTTCACTACTTCCCATTCCACTTCCTTCATTTGTGCAAAAAGGAATTATAGTTTTGGATTCTAAATCGTAATTTTCTAAGAAACTAAATAAAACCATAGGCATAGTTCCACACCAACTTGGATAACCTACAAATATTGTGTCGTACTTATCTAAATTATCTAGATACTCTTTTAACTTTGGTCTTGCATTTTCTTTCATTTCTTTTACAGACTCTTTGACACATTCTTTATAGTTATTTGGGTATGGTATAGCTCTGTCTATTTCGAATATATCTCCTCCAACATTTTTTTGAATCATTTCTGCTATTATTTCTGTGTTTCCCTTTGATATACTTTTTATTTTTCCATCAAAATAGTTTTCACCTTTTTTAGAGTAGTATACTGTTAAAATATTTGCCATATTAACATCTCCTATAAATTTTAATTATAAACTATACTGTATACATTTAGTATATATAGTAAATGTATACCTTTTTTTATTATTTTGCAACTTCTTTTATTATATTAAGTGCATTTAATGTTCTAGGATATCCTATAAACGGCATACATTGTGATACTACTTTTATTAAGAAGTCTTTATCATTTCCTATGTTTAGATTTCCTTGGATATGAGATTTAAGTTGCATTTCGCATCCTCCTTGAGCTAGAAGAAAGCACATAGTTATCATCTCTCTTTGTTTTAAGTTAAGTCCATTTCTTGTATAGTAATCCCCAAAACAATTACCTGCTAGCCATTTATTTATATGGCGAGTATCTTCATCTCCAATATTTTGGAAGTTTCTCATATTTTCCCCGAATATAGCTACTTGAGCTTCATTTCCTTTTTCTACTCTATTTTTCCTATTTGTTGTAGCTTGTCCTTCTAATGGTAATTTTATACCTTTTTTAGTTAAAAATTCATTTACTGCATCTAAAAATGGGCGCACTCTACCGATTCCTAAATACGCAACCGACTGATATACAATTTCTTTTATCTCTACAGGACTAACCTCAAAATTATAAGCTGCTGGAAGCATCATCTTAAACTCATCAATTCCCCCACATCCTAGAAGTGTAGCTAATATAGCCATAAACTTAGTATGGTCGTCTAAGTCATTTTGATTTGTAACCTCATCAAAAGTAAAATTATCAAATAACTCTAAAAATTCTGGGTCTGTATCATATAGTTTTGATTTATACCCTGGAAACATTTTATCATTATACTCCTTTGCAAAATCTGATATTGCCATAATTATACCTCCTTAACATTTTATACCTAATTTAAATAATTATTCCATTTATGGGAATTGAACTCATCCAATTTTTTCAAGAAATAAATTCTAATTCATTGTGCTATAATAGCATTTATGCTCTGAGTTAATTCTAATTATTTTACAAGAAATTTTTATTACAAGGATCCATAATATCAATTTTTAATGTAAAATAAATCACTTATTTACAGTGTAGCACTTAGAGTTAACTTCATGTCAACAAAAGATTTTAAAAGTTTAATTTAAAGTAATATTATTTTATAAATTAGGAAAAATAAAAAAAAAGAAATTTAAAAGGAGAAAGTCATGTCAAATACAGAAAACAATTTTAAAAGTTATCTTTTATCAAAATGTACTATCGGATATGGTATTATAAATGGTTTAATAAATGCAGGAATATTCTATCTTATGGAGAAATCTCATCCAGACGCTATGTTTGGTAGTGCTGATATAATAAAAGACCTTACATTTACTACATTCTTATTAGGATTCCTTTTAGCACTTATAGTTATGCCTTTAACTGCTAAAGATTTAGAAAAAGGTAAATTTAGCTCACAAGAAGGTGTACACAAATTTGAAAAATATCTTCCAAATCACTTATTTGTGTTCTCTATAATAATAGGACTTGTTACTTGTGCTTTAACAATAATATTATCATCAATAATAGTATTCTTATTTAACATAGCTCCACTTACAGTTATGCAAATGATGATATTCAAAGGAACTATATGTGCTATATGCGGTGGTATAGCAGGATACCTATGCATAATAAAAGTTGCATATAGAAAATAATTAAATTGATTATAACCGATTTATAATAAATAAACCCTATACACAAGACACTAGAAAAAGTGCCTATATGTATAGGGTTTATTTATAATTATTTCTTTCTCTGAAAGAAACTCTGTATGATGTTGATTCCTTTTTAATTCAGAAATCAACTTTTAATATGTCTTTGTAACCTTTTTAGCGTCCTTGATAACGCTCTACTTTATAAATTACTTAGGATGCACCCTTTAACATAAAACGTTTTCATGTAATTTAAACAAGCTTTTCAAAAATTTGTTTTTCTTCAACTTGTAATTTTTTTATTCTTGTATTTATCTCTTTATTATATGATTCTACCCATTCACTACTTAAAAGGTTGTTTTCTAAATAATAAGGATATCTTCTTTTCATGCATATTATCTCATTTTGTAGTAAAAATATATCGTTTTTTAAGTCAGCTATGTTTAAATCTTTTCTCTTATTGACTTTTAAGTTTTTAAGCAACATAAGAGTTGTATCATCGTAATTTAGATAAGCATTTTTAGCTCTCTCCCATAAATTATTGCTTTTTAGACTGTATATCGATGGATGCATAACAGATATCACATCTAAAAATAATGAATCTAGCAAGTCTTTTTTACCTTTATTTTTTTCTCTAAGACTCAACACTTCTTTTGATTTTTCACATTTTACTTCTAATTCACAAATTTGTTTAGATAAAATTCCAGTTTGTCTATCTATTTCTTGTTGTATATTTTTTATTTCTTTTTCCCTTTTTAAACCAAAGTAATTTTCATAAATATTTTGTTTTATTCTAAGCTCTTTTATATTTTTATTATGTCTTAATTCTTCTATCATCAAGTCCCCAAAATGAAATAAAAATTTTGATTCTGTATAAGGCGCATCTCTCATTATCAATTTATTTTTCTCAAATAATAATTTAATGTATTTATTTAAAAGGTTATTATATTCATTTATGTTCATACAACTCCCTCCTTTTAAAAGTTTTTTCTATATTTTATGAAATACAAACTTTTAATGCCATCTAAATACTTTTCTATATATCTTATTAATTTTACATTACATATAAAAATTCCTTTTTTGATTACGAATTTTTACAAATTTTTTAAAATTACAGTATCTAAAATACTATATATTATATTTAATTAAAAAAATACCGCAAACCATCTTATAAATTTGGTCTACGGTATTTTCAAAATTTAAATATTAAATTACATCAAGCCATTTTTTGACTTCTGCATATATATCTTCTTCTTTTAATATTGCAGATATTATCACATATCCATCTGGGTTAAATTGCTTTAACTTTTCCACATTGCCTAAATTAATTCCACCGATTAATACAAATGGAATATCGACATTGTCTTTTATTTCTTTTAATGTTTCAAAAGATACGCTCTTTGCATCTAATTTTGTGCTTGTGCTAAACATTGCTCCTATTCCAATGTAATCTGCTCCGTCTTCTTTTGCACGTTTTGCTTCCTCAATAGTTCTTGCTGATACGCCTAGGATTTTATCTTCCCCTATTAGTTTTCTAGCACTTTTAGCATCTATATCGCTTTGTCCAACGTGTACTCCGTCTGCATCACAAAGTAGTGCTATATCTATTCTGTCGTCTATTATAAATTTTGCGTTGTATTTTTTAGTAAGCTCTCTTAATTTAAGTGCTTTTTCTAAAAATTCGCCGCCGTCTGCGTTTTTTTCACGAAGTTGAAGCATAGTAACCCCAGCTTTTAGCCCATCTTCTATACATTTATAAAAATCACGACCTTTTAATATATCTGAATCAGTTATCAAATACATTTTTAAGTCATCTCTTAAATTTTCCTTCATACTTCCCTCCGATTAAACTTACAACTAATTTATTTCTTATTGTATAAATTTCTATTTTTTAATTTGTACTATATTTTTTAATTAATATTTTCTTATGCACTTGCTTTATGACCTTTATTAGCTTCTCTTTTAATTTTTTCAAGCGGTAATATAGTCGCTACTATTAAGCTTAAAAAGCCTTCTACACCTGCACAAGAGAAGTTATATACTATTGAATATAACCATGGTCCCATATTAAATTGTTCTGCATATGATGCAAAGAACACAACTCCTGATACTACGTGTACACAACATTTTAAAAATACTACGATTAAGCACCCGAAAAATACTTTTACTCTTGAGTTAGATCCAAACATTCCGCTAAGACCTAAAATCATAGGTGGTATTATAAAATCTAAGAATAATTGTACTGGGTGAATTATATATCCTCCAAATAATCCTAAAACACCAGTTATAAGACCTGTTGTCATACCTTCAATTGGCCCGTATATAAGACCGATTAAAAGTATAGGTAGTGATGATAATAAGTTAATACTTCCACCTTGTGGATATTGTATAAATACTATTTTGCTAAGTATAAATGATAATCCAGAAAACATCGCTATAACTACCATTTTCTTAACAGTTAATTCAAAGTTTCTAAGTTTTATTATATATAAAACTAGAGGTATAAAACAAAGTGCTACGTATATATAATTCATATTCATAATAATTTCCTCCTTATTCTCCTTTGTAAGCCATATCCCAAAATTCTAATTCGTATATACTGGCTCTTATAAATATATCTTTTAATTTTTCTTTTGTTTTATCTGAAAGATTTTGACAAATCTCGTTTGTAAAATCTAGCCATTCATTTTTAAAAGCAACATATTCGTCGCTTGCATAAGTTTCTATCCAACTTTCAAAAAAGTTTCCTTCTAATTTATCTTTATATTTTTCTTTTAATTTTAAACCTATATAATTGTAGCTCCATGTGCATGGAAGTACAGCTGCCACTATTTCTTCTATAGTCCCTGTAATTGATATAGACTTCATATAGCTTGTATAACTTTCATTTGTCATATTTAATTTATACTTAAATTCCATATCTTCTATGTTTTCGCCAAAGTCTTTTAAATACATTATATGGTTTGCTGTTTCTGTCTCAATACTTCCTCCAATACCACTGTAAAACTTTTTAAGCTCTTTCATATTTCTGCTTTTGACACAAGCCATAGCGTATACTTTTGCGTATTCTATTAGATATAGGTAATCTTGAATTAGATATTTTCTAAATTTCTCTTTATCTAATGTCCCTTCACCAAGTTCTACTAAAAAAGGATGCTCTAAATATTTATCCCATATTTCTTTACTGCTTTCATATAAATAATCTGTAAATAACATATCTTTCTCCTCAAAACAAAACAACTTAAATATATCTGTATTTTTGAAATATCTTGTATTTTAAGTTTTTATAATTCTACTTTTGCATATTTTTCAAAAGTATTTACGTCTAATGAATCTATATTGTCGAATAAATAAGTTTTGAAAGTTCCAACACCAGGATTTGTAACATCTGCTAGTTCTCCACTTAAACTCATAGCTAAAGTACCCATAAATGCAGCTTCTATAGGCTTATCAGTACAAGGCAAGAAACTAGCAATTAAACTTGAAGACATACAACCTGTTCCTGTTAATTTTTTAAGTTTATAAGTTCCGTTAAATATTTTATATACTTTTTCACCATCACTTACTAAATCTGTTATACCAGATGCTACTACTGTGCAGTTTAATTTTTTAGCTACTGATTTTACAATTTCTGATGCATCAGAACCATCATCAAATGAGTCTACACCTTTTCCAGCAACGTCAAGTCCACCTATAAATTTAATTTCTGATATATTTCCGCGAACTACAGTGAAGTTTACTTCGTTTAATAATTTATTAGTAAGCTCACCTCTAGCTTTGCTTGCAAAAACACCAACTGGATCTAAAACTACTGGCTTATTGTATTTGTTTGCTGCTTTTCCTGCTTTTATAAATAAATCTAAGTATGATGAATTCATAGTTCCTATATTTATAACAACAGCACTTGCAATTGAAACCATATCTTCTACTTCTTCATATGAAAAGCTCATTAAAGGACTAGCTCCTATTGCTAAAGTCATATTTGCACAATCTGTTATCGTTACATTATTTGTGTAATGTAATACTAATGGATTTAATTCTTTTACTTTATCTATTAATTTATACATTTTAAATCTCCCCTATTTTTATTTAGTTATATTATTTTTTAAATACTATAAAACTTTTTATAAATTCAATTAATCTACTTTTTCAAATTTATAAAAGTGATTTACAGGTCCTACTCCATGACCTATATCAAAACTATGTCTTATAGCTTCTGTTATGTATATCTTACTAAGTCTAACAGCTTCAACTACATCATATCCAAGCGCTATGTGTGAAGTTATTGCAGAAGATAATGTGCAACCTGTTCCATGTGTATTTTTTTTATTTATTCTCTCTGATGAAAATACTTCAAATAAGTTTTCACCCATAAGAATATCTACAGCATCACCATCTAAATGTCCACCCTTCATAAGCACATATTTAGGTCCTAGGTTTAATATTTCTTTACCCGCTTTTTTCATATCTTCAACATTTTCTATCTTTATTCCAGTAATTTCTTCTGCTTCTGGAACATTTGGAGTAACTAAATACGCCATAGGTATTAAGTATTTAATTAGATTTTCTTTAGCTTCTGGTCTTAAAAGTGAGTATCCACTTTTAGATATCATAACAGGGTCTACTACTACAATTTCTGGATTATATTTTTTTAAATTTTCAGCTATTTCCAAAATAATCTCAGGGCTTGACACCATACCAATTTTTACACCTTTTGGATAAATATCTTCAAATACAGCCTTTAATTGTCCCTTTATTATATCCTTTGAAAGCTCTTCTACATCAAACACACCTTCTGTATTTTGAGCTGTTATAGCGGTTATAACACTCATTCCATAAGTCCCAATAGCACTAAATGTCTTTAAATCAGCTTGAATCCCAGCTCCTCCTGAACAGTCAGATCCAGCTATTGTAAGTGTTGGAATTTTATAATTTCTCATATCCTACCTCCTAACTAAATTTCATAAAAAAATTCACTACGTTCATGGCGCCAACGAATCGTAGATTGCCTTGCTTAAATTAATAAGTTGGAAATTATAAATCATCTAAAAACCAAATAATGTATAATTTCCTGAAAATAAAAAAAGCTGTACCGATAGGTACAGCATACTTTCTATTTTTTAATTATAATTTTTAAATATACTAAAATTGAGTATATCTAAATAAATTCTAAATAAATAACTTTTTCCGTATGCTTTCCTACGCTGGCATTATCCAGATCAGGTTTGAGGGTCAGTAAAACTTCTCAGCACATGGCTCCCCTAGCACTTATATTTTTGTTGTATCTAATACTAGATTAGTATTTATTTTTTTATTTGTCAATAAAATTTTTTAGATATATAAAAATATATATTTGTTTTAAAATTAAAATTAGCTATATATCTTTGCTATAATCTAAAATTATAAAGCCTTCTTTTTTTAAATTTTCTATAAAATCACTTGGATTTTCTATTATATTTAATTTTTGATATCTACTTTTTTGTTTTATTTTATATTCTAATTTCATAGCTTCACTCTTTGTTTTACATGAAAAATATATCTCTAAATTTGAAAATCCTCTAGATTTGGTATACTTACTGTTTATACCAGTTTGGTGTTCTCTCATTCGCCTCTTTACATCAGTTGTGTAACCAGTGTATAGAGAATTATCCTTGCATCTTATTATATATGTATAGTACATCTTTCCTCCAATATAAATTTTATAAGCTATATATAAATATATAACTTTTTTTAAAGTTTTAAAATATTTATTTATACAAATTGATGTACTTTTAATTTTTAATTATTAATTAAAAATAGTGCCAGTAAAATTATACTGACACTACTTAATTTCTTACTTTGTTATTCTTCTACGTCGATTGCATTAACTGGACAGCTGTCTCTAGCTTCAACTGTAGCATCTTTGCAATCTTCTGGAACGTCTGAAGTAATAGCTTCTGCATATCCATCATCTGCAAGTGTAAAAACTTCAGAACAAATTGATTCACATAGTCCACATCCTATACATGTATCTTTATCAACACTAGCTTTCATATTAAAACCTCCATGAATATTTTATAAACTTCTATCTTATTATTTACAGAATATAAATATTAATTCATAAAGTTTTTAATTTTTTTAAATTACATAATCAGCTACATATTCTCCATTATTTTCCACTACATCAAATTTGCGACGTGTTTTTATTTGAGCTGGAATTCCAACTGCTGTACAGTTATCTGGTACATCTTCTAAAACTACGCTATTAGCACCAACTTTGACATTATTTCCAATTGTAACTGGACCTAATATTTTTGCACCCGAGCCTATTACTACATCTGAGCCTATAGTCGGATGTCTTTTAAAGGTATTTTCATTTCCAGTTGCCCCAATTGTAGCGCCTTGATAAATCGTAACTCTGTCTCCTATTATAGCTGTTTCTCCTATAACTACTCCACTTCCGTGATCTATTAATATTCCTTCGCCGATTTGTGCACCTGGATGTATTTCAATTTGTGTAAAAAATCTTGATATTTGAGAGATTAATCTAGCTATAAAAAATCTCTTTTTAGTATAAAAAAAATGCGATATTCTATACATAATCATCGCGTGAATCGATGGATAAAGTAAAAATAATTCTATTTTATTTCTAGCTGCTGGATCTGAGTCCACTATAAATTGTAAATCTTTTCTAACATGATAAAACATACTGTATACGACCTTCCTTTATAAATTTTAAAATATTCCCATAGACATATATTTGTCTACACCGTCGGGAGCTACTGTAACTACAACCTCATCTGGATTTTCATCACATAATTTCATAGCGCCAAATATATTAGCACCAGATGATATTCCTACTAATATTCCAAGTTTATTTGCCATAAGCTTAACTATTTTATAAGCATCTTCATCAGATACTGTTTTTATGTCTTTATTTTTTTCTTTTAAATATTTTCCTACTCCTACTATAGTTCCTGCAGAACCAATTCCTGCAACAACTGTAGATACATTTTTTACTTCTTTTAGTATTTCTGGACCTGTGGTTTCATAATGTGCTTTTGGATTATCTTCATTATCAAATTGCCCTAGACATACATAATTTGAGTTTTTATCTAATAATTCATTTGCTTTATCTATTGAACCTGCCATACCCTTTGAGCCATCTGTAAGTATTAATTCTGCTCCAAATGCTTTTACTAATTGTCTTCTTTCAATACTCATAGTCTCAGGCATTATAATTATTACCTTGTATCCTTTTAGTTTGCCTGCCATTGCAAGAGCAATACCCGTATTGCCACTTGTAGCTTCAACTAAAACACTATCTTTATTTAATATTCCTTTTTCTTCTGCTCCATTAATCATATATAACGCTGCTCTATCTTTTATACTGCCACCTGGATTTGTTTTTTCTAGCTTAACAAATAAGTTCGGATATCCTATTTGTTTTAAATTTAAAATAGGTGTATTCCCTATCAAATCTAAAGCGTTGTAATATATCATTCACTAACCCTCCCATTATTTGCCATTTATCATTTTGATAATTATATTATATTATTATCATTTTGATATGTCAACCAAATTCCAGGATTTAGGTGTAAAAAATTATCATTTTGATAATAATTATTTTTACTAGATATCGATAATTATTATCAAGTATTTTATAAATAGTTGATATAAAATACTTATTTTATATCAAACTGTTATCTTTATTTCCTTCTAAAAATTTCAAGATTGGATTTATATTTTCTTTTTTGGCGTTTTTTATATCCTTTTTTAAATCGACTAAATCAGAAGTAATTTTTCCTGAGCCGTATTTCACTCTAATTTTATCCATAAAATTCAATCTTTTATAATTAAAATCTCCCATAAGTTCAAAAAATTTTATATTTTTATATTTATATGTAGGCAAGAAATTAAAAAGCATGATTTCATCTAATGTATATAAGCCTAGGCCCACATAAAATATAATAATTTGTTTATCTTTTATTTTTTGAATATTATCTTTTATAAACTCAACACCTCTTATATATCCATTTTCTATAGGTGCGCCAAATATTATAGTGTCGTAGTTTTTTAAATCAGATCCCCTTATATCAGAAAGTTCATATAAATCAGCATCTATCTTTATCGCAAGCCATCCTGCATATTTTTTTGTTGTATTGTATTTTGTTGTATAAATGATTACTGTTTTAGACATAATAAAACCTCCAATTATTTATAATAATTAATAATTAGAGGTATCTTTTGACTTTCCTTTATTATTTTGTTTTTTTAACTTTTTCTAATTTATAAAAACAGTTTTTCTCCTAATAATGCAAAGTTTTGTAACATTAAAAACGCCTTTACATCCATTTTTTCTTTTGATTTTAATATATCATTTGCTCTATCTTGTGATATTAGCATAGCTTCTATATCTTCATCATCTTCTAAGTTGTCTTTATTTAGCTCTCCATCACATGTACAAAAAACTAATGCAATAGATTCATCTGTCATTCCCGGTGAAAGATATGCTTTTTCCATTGTATAATTTTCGTTTATATCAAGTAAATTTAAACCTGTCTCTTCTTTTAATTCTCTTTTTACGGCTTGAATTATATCTTTATCTTCTTTATCTACAAGACCTGCTGGAAGTTCGTATAAGTAGTCATTTACAGGGACTCTAAATTGTTTTATTATAACTAATTTTTTATATTTTACATGATATGCAACTATACAAACAGCATCAACTTTGTCTTCTTTATTTTTTAAATAAAACTCTTCTAAAGCTTCTTTATCTTTTCTAGTAGCCACACTCCAGTGCTTATCTTGATTTAACTTATTTTTATATTCTAAGTCGTATAAACTTATAAAATCCCCTTTGTGAAGTTCCTTTATATTTTTAATTTTGTTGTTCAAATTACTCACCCTTTCATAGATATACAATTATTTAACTATTATATATCCCCTATCTTTTGTATTTTTTATATATTGATTTATTATATTTATATAATCTATTTTCTCTTTTTCAAGAGCGCTTTTTTCGCCTTTTTTTTGTGAAATAATGTCTTTTATTTCATCTGCTACATTTTTTATCTGACTTGGATATCTTGCATCGATTATCTTTTCATAATTTATCTCAAAAGATGTTATATAGTAAATCTTATATTTATAGTCTTTTATCTTTATCCAAAATACTATATCCCTGTTTAAATTTAAAAGATATTTTTGTTTTTTTACAATAGCTGAAAATAAATCGATTTCTTCTTTTATTTTTGCTGCTTCTTCAAATTTCAGATTTTGAATTTTTATATTCATCTCTTCATTTAATTTCTCTATTACAAAATTACTTTTTCCATTTAAATTGTCTTTTATATTTTTTACTATATCTAATCTTTTATCATTTTCTATATTTCCCCTACATACTCCTATACACTTATTTAAATCATAGCGTATACATTTATTTTGTTTTTTACATATTGGAAGTTTGTATATTTTTATAATTATTTCTTTTATAGTTTCAAGCTTTTTTTTAAATGAATACGGTCCAAAATAAATTCCGTCATCTTCTATTTCACTTTTTATTTTAATTATATTGTGATCTTTTTCATCTAAACATATATATTTGTATTTATCGTAATTTTTGAGAAGTGTGTTGTACATAGGTTTTAATTTGTGTATATTTTTACATTCTAAAAAAAGTGCATCAAACTCTGTATCTGTTTTTATAATCTCTATATGAGAAATATTTTTTATCATTATCTCAATTTTATTAGAGCGATCTCTTGAATTTAGAAAATAGCTTTTTATTCGCTTGTTTAGATTTTTTGATTTTCCAATATACAACAGCCTATTGTCTTTATCTTTCATAAAATATACTCCTGATGACTGAGGTATATTTTTTAGTTCGTCTAATTTATAAGTAAATTTTTCATAATCAATTTCCATTTATAAATTTTTCTCTTCACTTTCTATAATTTTAGGTTTTGGCTTTTTCTCAGATATTATTGCAGATAATAAAATTATAACTCCACCTATAAGTTGATATATCGAAAAAGGTTCTCTAAGCAAAAATATGCTAAATACTACAGATGATACGGGGTCTATATAACCTAAAATAGCTATAGACTGCGCTTTTAAGTCTTTCATAGCTGAAAAATATAGACAATACGCTATTCCTGTATGTGCTATTCCTAATACAAGTATTAAGATTATAGATTTTATAGAATCAAATACAATTTTATCTCTGTATATAACCCAAGGCAAAAGCACCATAGATGCCATAAAAATCTGTATAAATGTCTTTTTGTAGTCGTCTACGTTTTTTATAAACTTATTTAATATAATTACACTCGCATATAAACATGCCGCCATAAATGCATTTATTATGCCTGAAGTTAAGTCTATATTCACATTAGATGTGTTGGTTTTAACGATTAATATAAGCCCACACATAGCACATATTACAGCTACAACCTTTTTTGATGTTAATTTTTCTTTTAAAAATATAGGTGATACAAATATGACGATAACTGGGGCCAAATAATATACAATAGTTGCATTTGCAACTGTTATATAGTTATATGAATTAAATAAAAATACCCAGTTAAATCCTATCGCCATGCCTGATATTATAAGCACTATTATGCTTTTTTTATCTTTCTTTTTATATTCATTTTTTGAAGTTTCTAAATAAATATCTTCATCTGATTTTTTCTTACTTCTCATTTTAATTAGTAAAACAATACCAAGAAATATACTTCCTATTATTCCCCTAAAAAAAGATATCTCTACAGATTCTAAAGAAATATTTTTTACAAATACTCCGAGGCTCCCCCAAAGTAACATAGCAATTAATACTTTTATTGTCGCCTTATTCATAATATTCCCCCTTAATATAGACTTATTTATTATAACCATTTATTAATTATCTCTTCTAAATCACAGTGCATATACTCTTTTACTTCACTTCCCTTTACAGAGTAAGAAGTTCCTTTTGAACAAAATATTGAATTTGATGTAAAATCTTCATCAGCATCTTTATTGTAATTTTTTAATTCTATTATTTCGTCTTGATTGTGGCAATTGTCATATCCATCGTAGTTTAGCGAAATTCTTCCGCTTCCCTTTGTAAAAGAAATAAGTTCTAATTGGTAGTCCATAAAAGTAGAAACTGGTCCCCTTCCGCTTATTATCGATTTATTGTTTATATTTTTTATTTCGAAAGTTCCATTTAATCTTTGAATATCAGATATAACCCTTCCAAAATAATTATCATCTACTTCTATTTCAAAATTATAAAAAGGCTCTAGTATTATACTTTCACATTGCTCAATCCCCTGTCTTATAGCTCTATAAGTTGCCTGCCTAAAATCGCCACCGCTTGTATGTTTTTTATGGTCTCTTCCATCTATTAAAGTTATTTTTAAGTCGTCTAAATCAAACCCACATAATACTCCATGGTGTTTTCTTTCAAATACATGTGTTTTTACTAGATTTTGTGAGCCTATATCTAAGTCGTCTACATGGGCCTTGCTTTCAAATATTATTCCACTTCCTATATCATTTGGCTCTATTTTTAGATGAACTTCTGCATAGTGTTTTAGTGGCTCATAATGTCCACTTCCTATACAAGGCGTTTTTATACTTTCTTTATATAAAATTTCACATTTTCCAAAATCAACTTCGATATCAAATCTATTTAATATAAATTCTTTTAGTATTTCTAATTGAACTTTTCCCATTATACTTATGCTTATTTCTTTTAATTTTTCACTATAAACTACATTTAAACTCGGCTCTTCAGCTTCTAAAATCTTAAATATATCTAATACATCTTTTATATTTAAATTATCATCAAATACTACCTTTGTTCTAAGAGTTGGAATTATAGTGTCTTTTCTAGTTTGTTTTAAAAAATCTATATTGTCATTTGATTTTAAAGTTATATATTGACCTATTTCAAGGTTTGTAGGTCCTATTATGGCTCCTATTTGGCCCGCTGATATATTATTATTTATCTGCTTTTTTTCTCCATTTTTTATAAATATAGAGTTTACTTTTTCTTCTAGTATTTTATCCTTATAAAAATATTTTATCTCGTCTTTTACATTTAAGCTTCCACTTAAAACCTTTATGTACACTTCTTTATTTTTATCTTCGTATTTTATATTGCATACCTTTGCTAAAAATTTTTCATCTTCGTTGTAAGAAGTCGTAGTAAGGTAGTCAAATGCTTTTATAAAGCTTTCAATTCCTATATCATTTAATGCTGAACCTCTAAATATTGGATATATATTACAAGATTTTATTTGTTTTATTAGATTTTTATTCCAAAGCTCTCTATTGTATCCAGAGTCAAAATATATATCCATTAGATTTTCATCTCTTTCTGCTATAAAATCTATAACATCTTCACTAAAATCTTCATTTTTAAATTCATCTGTTAAATCAATTATATTTTCATCTAATTTTTGCTTTATATCTTCTAAAACTTCTTCTAAAAAATAGTTTTCGCTGTCTATTTTATTTATAAAAATAAAAGTAGGTATGTTTTTCTTTTTAAGTAATTTAAAAACTGTAGATGTATGTGACTGTACTTTTTGCACACCACTAACTACAAGTATAGCATAATCTAAAAAGTCTAGACTTCTCTCCATCTGACCACTAAAATCTATATGACCTGGAGTATCTACAAGAAAATATTCATTTTCATTATAAAAAAATCTAGCAATTTTAGAAAATACCGTTATGCCCCTTTTTCTTTCGATTTCATAATTATCTAAAAAAGTATTTTTATGATCTACCCTACCTCTGTTTCTTATCGCCTTTGTATGATATAAAATTTGCTCTGATAAAGATGTCTTTCCTGCATCGACGTGCGCTAGTATTCCGATTGTTTTAATCATTTTATACCTCTTTCTTTAATAAACTTATAATAATACTTTTTTTAGTAAATAATACTTAAAACTATATTATCACACAAAGGAGGTCTTTTGATGATTAATTTAAATTTAAATATAGTCTCTACCTTGATTTTGTCCATTATATTATATTTATTTGCAAATTTTATCAAAGATAAATTAAAGATTTTTAATACACTTTGTATCCCGACACCTGTTATAGGAGGTCTATTTTTTTCTATACTGATTTTCTTTTTAAAAAAATTTAATCTACTGGAGATAACTATGGATACGTCGCTTATGCCTTATTTTCTTTCTGCATTTTTCATAAGTATTGGTTTTTGTATAAATATATTTAGTGCAAATGGCGGCGGAAAATTATTATTTCTATATTGGCTTTTATGTGCATTTTTAGGACTTTGTCAAAATCTAATAGCAGTTTTTTTATCTAAGTTTTTACATATTACACCTCTGCTTGGCTTTATGTGTGGCGCTGTATCTATGGAAGGTGGACATGGATATTCGCTGGCATTTGGAACTACTATAGAGAGTATCGGCATAGAAAACGCCGTAGCAATAGGAATTGCCGCTGCTACATTAGGTCTTATAAGCGGAGGATTACTAGGTGGCCCTGTTGGAAAAGCTCTAATACAAAAATACAATCTAAAGCCACTTACAAGAAGTAGTAATTTATCTAATATTTCTAAGACTAAAAATAATATACCTAAAAATAAAGCAAATTTGACTCCTATGATCTTTTTAGAAAATGTCTTAATGTTGCTTTTGATTATGAATATATCGTTTTTTATATCGAACATAATAAATTTAAAAACAAATATCTTAATTCCAAATATAGTAATAGGTATGCTTTTATCTGTAATAATTTCAAATATAAATATCAAAGTTAAGTTTTTTGATTTTTATCAGGATTTATTTGAATTTGTGCAAAATGTAGCATTAGATGTGTTTTTAACTATGGCGCTTATGAGTATAGATTTATATGCATTATCTAGCTTATTAGGTCCAATAGTATGCATAGTTCTTTTCCAAGTTTTATTTGTACTTATTTATGGAGTATTTGTATGCTTTAGAGTCTTAGGTAAAAATTATGACGCTGCTATTATGGTAAGCGGTCTTATTGGACACACATTAGGCGCTACACCTAATGCACTTGCAAATATGTCGACACTTACAAACAAATACGGCAAAAGTGAAACTGCATTTTTAGTAGTGCCTATGGTAGGTGCATTTTTACTTGATGCATTTTCAATGCCTTGCATATTGTTTTTTATAAATTTTCTAAAATAAATACATAAAGCTGTATTAAAAAACATAAATTTTATCATAATAAAAAATAAAGAAATCTTTATTTTAATTTTTTATATAGATTTCTTTAATAATATTTACGTAAATTATACTTATCCACAATATAAAAGGAAGTTTATTTCCTATATATTATAAATAAAATTTATTAGAAAGTTGTGATATCTATGATGAAAAGTAATTTAAACTGTATAGTATCTAGCTGTGCATACAATCACGACGGATATTGTTATGCATCTCATATAAAAGTAAGCGGTTACGATGCTACAGATTTTAAAGATACAAATTGCGACACGTATGTAAAAGGCTCCTTTGAGTCTTTAAGTTCAAAACAAGACGACAGTATCACAAATAGCCAAAATATTAGTTGCTCTGCTAAAAACTGTACATATAACTTTTATGGAGGTTGTAATGCAGCCCATGTTTTAATATCTAAAGAAAACGGAAATTGCGATACTTTTAGAGTCAAAAACTAATAAAAGGAATCTCTGGTGAGATTCCTTTTTTATTTATATTATTTCTTGTTTCATTACTGGATTTTTTGATTGATATTTTTGCATTTCATCAATCATTTTTTCTTTTATAGTTTTTGCAAGTTCCACAGTTTTAAGTCGTGGATTTTCTAAATGTTCATATATAGGATCTAAAAATTCAACTTCTACATCTTTAGAATTTATCTTTCCTATTGGTTCATATCCTTCATATGTATTTAGAGAGTTTTTTATTACCATAGGAACTATTGGACATTTTGCTTTATATGCAATTTTTAAGGCACCTGCCTTAAAGTCAGATACTAAAGATTTAGGGTCTTTTACCCAAGTTAAATCTCCTTCTGGAAAGATAGCCATACTTTGACCTTCTTTTATATTTTCTGCACATTTATTAATGCTTTTTATACCTTCTCTATTATTTTCTCTGTTAATGTATACAGATTTTGTAATATCTATCCAATGTTTTACAATTGGGATATTTCTCCAAGTAGGGACATCTGCAATTACTACACCAACTGGTTTTGGTATACTAGATATAAGTATAAAACTATCAAGCATACTAGAGTGATTAATTACAAATAGTACGGGTTCTTTTGGAACTCTTTCCTTACCTAAAATATTTAGCTTAATATTTACTAAATCCAGAGATTTAGTAGCTTGACTTTGTAAAAACTCGAATTTTTCCTCATTAGAGTATTTTTGCGGACTTTTAGTGAATTTTCTAACAAGTGGCAAAGAGGAAATAAACCCTATAATCTGAAATATTGCGAACTTCAAATAATTAAACACTTCTCACAGCTCCTCATCTTATATATTTTTCCAATAAATCATTGTATCACAAAACTACTACTTTCGTAAATATTTTTACTAATTACAAAAAGTTTATTCTAATTTTTTTTTTAATATATAAACTTTATAAAGGGGGTTTTGTATATGGATGATAGAATACTTATAATAAATATTAATACTTTCACAGGAGAATACATAAATTTAAATTTACCTGTTGAATTTGTAAAAAGACTGATAAACAATAATTGCTTTGATTTTTTCTATTATAGAGAAGATGCTATAGACTGCGAAAAGTTTCTTAAACTTGTAAAAGATGCCTTTAATTACGAGTTGACAGGTTATATAGGCGAAATTAAAACTGTAGACAACAACCATATTGAGCTTATGATAGAGTAGATTTTTACTCATATACGATTTATATGGGATTTTCTGGGTATATATTAGGTATAGAGTATTGATTTTATATATTATGCCAGGAGGTCATTATGGATAGATTATTAGAATTAATAAATAGAAAGTTTTTAAAAGACAGTGAGTTTTTAGAATTAGAAGATAATGAAAATGTAATTTCATGTGAATATTATAGACCACATAATGCTCATTACAAGGAATTTTTAGTTACTATAAATAATAACGGCAAAATTGAAGAACATATTGTTTGCTATAAAGCAATGTAGATTAAATTATAAAAGGGATAAGTGTAAATCAAATTTACAATTATCCCTTTTTATTTTCACTTAATTTTATTGAGCTTTTGCTGTAACTTTATTTTGAGCATCTTTTGGGAAGTTTTTCTTAAAGAATATAACAAACATAGTAGTTGTTGTTAAACAAGCAATTATATCTGCTATTGGCTCTGCAAGTAATACAGCTGTAAGTCCGTCACTTATAAACATTGGTAGTATAAATATTAGCGGAACTAATAGTATCATCTTTCTAAGTAAAGCTAAGAATAAAGATATTTTAGCTTGACCTAATGATAAGAAAGTTTGTTGGCATGATAATTGCATACCGAATATTCCCATTCCAGCAAAGTATATTCTCATACTCCATGAAGTCATCTCTACAAGAGCTATATCGCCACTAAATATTTTTACAAAGAATTCAGGGAATATCATAAGTAGTGAAACTGCACACATTGTAAAAGTTAAACTAGAGATAAATAGTAATTTAAATGCTTGTTTAACTCTGTCGTATCTTTGTGCACCATAATTATAACTTAATATAGGTTGAGCACCTTGTGTAAGACCTGTCATAGGTAACATTATCATCTGCATCATACTACTCATTATAGTCATAGCACTTACTGCTATATCACCGCCGTATTTAAGTAGCTGATTGTTTAAACTTATTAAAACTATACTTTCTGTAGATTGCATTATAAATGGTGCAATACCTAAAGCCAATGTTGCTAATACTACATCTTTTTTTAGTTTTAGATGTTCTTTTCTTATTTTTAATAATGTTTTATTTCCAAATAAGAATTTAAGTACAAACATAGCAGATACAAATTGTGAAATTATAGTCGCAAGAGCTGCACCTTTTACACCTAGATTTAATCCAAATATAAATATTGGATCTAGTATTATATTAAGACATGCCCCTATTGCAACTGTTATCATCCCTATTTTTGTAAACCCTTGAGTATTTATGTATGGATTCATTCCCACAGCTATTTGAACAAATACTGTTCCTATAAGATATATAGATAAATAATCGATAGCATATTGTGCTGTATTTGAACTTCCTCCAAATGCCATTACAATTTGTTCTTTAAATATAAAGAATACTGTTGTTAAAATTAAACCAATTATAATAATTAGTGAGAAGCTGTTTCCTAAAATCTCTTCTGCACCTTCTTTGTCTTTTTGCCCCATTTTTATAGCAACTCGTGGACTTCCGCCAAATCCCACAAGTGAACTAAATGCTGTTACTAAAAGTACTATCGGAGTTACTATACCAATCCCTGCCATAGCTAAATCTCCACTTGGCATTCTACCAATAAAGATTCTATCTACCATATTATAAAGTAAATTCACTATTTGAGCTATTATAGATGGAACTGCCAAAGTAACTAAAAGTTTTCCAATACTCCCATTTTCTAAGTCTGCGTTTTTTTTCTTACTCATCTCAATCTCCTTTTTATTAATACATTTTTTGCAATAAGAAAATTATACCATATCATTTGTAAATAAAAAAACTTTTTTATTTTATACAAAAAAATATTTTATTTATATAAAACAAATTGTAAATTGTTTGTATTTATTATAAGTTAGTTATATTTACTCCATAACTTCAAATAAATCTATTATTTCATCTCTCGACAATGTCTTTATAGATTTATTTTCTTTTAGATTTAAATTTATTATTTCATCTGCTAATTCTTTTTTATATTCCTTTATAGCGTCTACCTTTTCTTCTACAGTATCTTTAGATATTAGTTTTACGACATCTACTATATTCTTTTGTCCTATTCTATGTGCTCTATCGCTTGCTTGGTCTTCAACAGCTGGATTAAACCAAGGGTCAAAGTGAACAACCATAGATGCACTAGTTAAATTAAGACCTGTACCGCCAGCTTTTAATGATATTAAAAATACTTTTTTAGATTTATTAGTATTAAAATCTTCTACTAATTCTAATCTATCTTTAGCATTTGTCTTTCCATCTAGATAATTAAATTCTATGTTTTCTTTTTCTAGTTTATCTGCTATAAGCGATAATACTTGTGTAAATTGTGAAAATACTAATATCTTTCTATCTTTGCTATATTTTATTATCCTCATAAGCATCTCTAACTTAGAGTTTTTGCCTTTATAGTTTTTAACTACTAGTTCAGGCGATATACTAAGCATTCTCAATTTAGTTAAGTATGAAAATAAAGTTATGTTGTCGCTATTTGTATCTATTATTTGTTTTTTTAGCATATTTAAAAAAGTATTGTAGACTTTTTTATGCTCTTTATCTAGTTCAACATAAAATTTCTGTTCTATTTTGTCTGGAAGTTCGTCTATAACGTCTTTTTTTCTCCTTCTCAATATAAAAGGCTTTATCATATTCTTTAAAAGATCTAAATTTTTATCGTCTCTTACAAATATCTTTTCAAATCTTAATTTGCTGTATAAATATCCAGGCATTATAAAATCAAATATAGACCAAAGCTCTAAAAGATTGTTTTCAATTGGAGTTCCTGTAAGTGCAAATTTTGATTTTGCATTTATATTTTTTATAGCATGTGTTATAACTGAATCTGGATTTTTTATATTTTGAGCTTCATCTATTATTAAATAGTCGAACTTTAAGTCTTTATATTCTTCCATATCGTTTTTATATGTAGTATAAGTCGTAAGTATAACGTCGTAGTCTTTATATTTTTGCAGTGTTTTTAGTCTTTTTTCTTTATTTGAGTATACAACTCCTACTTTTAAATCTGGTGCAAATTTCTCAAATTCGCTTTTCCAGTTGTATATAAGCGCTGTCGGAGTAATAACAATACTTTGCTTATTTTTTTCTGAAAGTAAAAATGCTATTGTCTGTATAGTCTTTCCAAGACCCATCTCATCTGCAAGTATCCCACCAAAGTTGTAATTTGATAATGTCTTTAAAAATTCAAATCCCTCAATTTGATAATCTCTAAGACTTGCATTTAGATTTTGAGGAACTTCTATATCCTTATTTAATTTATCGTATTTTTTAATTACATTATCTACATATTTTTTGCCATTTATAAAACTCATTTCTTCATCTTGTAGTATATTTTCTAAAAACATAGATTTATTATTTGGTATTTTTATCTTTTCTAAATCATCAAATAACCCCAAAATATCTATTATCTTAAATACTTTTTCTAAATCATTATCTCTTAAATCGATATAACTTCCATTAGGCATAAGGTGGTATTTATAGTTGTCTTTATACGATTTAAAAATTCTATCGTATTCACTTTTATCTACTCCCTCTATTTCTAAATTTGCACCTAAGTTTGAATTTCTAGACTGAGTTATATCAAAAATTACTTTTGGATTTATGACGACGTCTTTTTCATCTAAAGTCTCTTTATTTTTATCTTGAAGATATTTTACATCTTTTAGTACTACGGCTACCATATGTGGACATATTCTCATCTCACCTGTAGTAAATACACTATCTTGACAATCGCAACTTATATTTGATATTATCCTCGTATTATAATCTATACTTATCATAGCTGTATAAGTTCTTCTATGGTACTCATCATATACACTTCCATAAAAATTTGCATTAGATCCATTTAAGTTAGTGTAATTATTGCTTACATAATTATTTTTATAAAAGACAAAACCACTATTGTATTTTTCTCTTTGTGTATTTCGTCTAAGTATCTCACTTATATTTGAAATTTCCATATTTTCACCTCATATCTTATTATCCTATAAATTTAAAATATTATAACGTATATATTTATTACAATTAAAAAAAGAGCGTTATATGCTCTTTTTGATATAAAATTAATTTTTATAATTCGTTTATATTCCTATATGTAATATTGTTTTTTATTTCATTAAAATCTTTAGGTTTATATTTAATAATATCTTTCATCACTTCTGAAAAAGTAAGTGGTTTATTTATAAAATTAAAAATATCGTACTCTTTATTTTCATATCTACAAAGCCTTATCTTACCATCATAACTAAGTGTTATCTTGTCACAACTCCAGCAGTTTGTATCATAAAACCTAGATACTATACCTATTTTACCTCTTGAATTAGGGGTTTTGTAATAATATCTACATACTTTGTCATATGATTTTATTTTAGTCATGTTATCCATATTATTTATTATATCAGCTACATTTAAATAACCTTCGTTAAATAAACCATCTAACTTCCCTACATACATCATTTCAAAGAACCTCAAAGTTATTGGAAAATTATTTGCAAGTTGTATAAAATCATCCATCTCATCATCGTTAAAATTCTTTATGATAAGTGTATCTATAGTCGTTTCTATCCCTAAATTAAGTGCTGTAGAAAATGATTTTAATACAAGCCCTAAATTTCCTCCTCTAGTTAAAGATTCGTATTTGTATTCTTTTAGTGAATTAATCTGTATATTGACTTTGTCTAAGCCTGCATTTTTTAATTTTAGACCTTGTTCTGAAAATTTAATTCCATTAGTAGTTAAACTAACTTCTTCTATATTACAGTAATTTTTTGCATAATAAATAAGGTCAACTAAATTAGGATTTAGAAGTGGTTCGCCGCCCGTAAATTCAATTTTTCTTATCCCTAATTCTGACATTGACTTTATTATAAATTTATAATCATCCACACTCAAATATCTACCTTTATTATATGTAGCTACGTCATTATATGGCATGCAATACGTACAATTTAAATCACATATATTTGTTAAAGATATATTCAAATAATCTATATCTCTATTAAATCCATCCTTCATTTATTCAACCTCAATATCATTTTTTATACTATTATATCATAATTTAATTTATATATTGTGCATTTATATATTTTTTATATAAATATACAAAAATCCACCCTCTATATTTAGAAGATGGATTTTTTCTATCTTTTTTTAGCTTTTTTCTTTTTATTTTTAGAAATATTTTTGTTTTTATTTTCGACTTCTTCATATCCTGGAGGCGGTATCTTTTTATATATAGTTTTAAAACAATTAAATGTTATTCCTAATGCAAAAGCCGCTGCTAATAATAATATTGGCAGTTTTTTTATAAATATTATGCACACAATAAATATTATAAGTCCTACTAAACTAAAATATACATTCATCTTTTGCCATCTCTCCATATGTAACCCCTCCTTTAGTATTATATTTCGATAAAAAAATATATTATCCTTTTTTATTGTACAATTTATAATTATTTTTTCTAACTTATATTTTAAATTTATAAAAATCTACATATTATATAATTTATTTCAATATACATTGGAATAAATGTTTTCTCTCTACACTATGTTTAAAAATGTGACATATAATAAAAAACTTTTATATATTTTTTACTTTTTTTATGTGGAAATTTAATCCAAAAAGTACTATCATAAAGTAGTTTATATTTTATGGAATTGGAGGAAAATAACATGAATACACAACAAATAATAGCTATCTCTATTTTCGCTATTGTAATGATACTTATAATAAGTGAAAAAATAGATAGAACTGTTGTAGCATTATCTGGTGCTGCCTTGATGTTTCTATTTAAAATAGTTACATTTGAAGAAGGAATTAGCCATATAGACTTTAACACATTATTTGTACTAATTGGCATGATGATTGTAGTCGCAATCGTAAAAAAATCAGGATTATTTGAATACGTCGCAATATTAACAGCCAAAATCTCAAAAGGAGATCCGTCTAAAATCATGGTTTATTTTATGATAATAACAGCCGTTTTATCTGCAATACTTGATAACGTGACAACTGTATTATTAATAGGACCTATGACACTTGTAATTAGCGATATTCTTTCTATTAATCCTATTCCGTTTTTAATGACACAAATTATCGCATCTAATGTCGGAGGTACTTCAACATTAATCGGTGACCCACCTAATATTATGATCGGTAGTGCTGCTGGGCTTAGTTTTGGTGATTTCGTAGTAAATCTAGGACCAGTAATTTTACTAATTCTTTTACTATTAGTATTTATATTTAAATTTATTTATAGAAAAGAATTAGTAAAAAGTCCACAAGCCGAAGAATTAATCTCAAACTTAGATGAAAAAAAAGCTATCCAAGACAAGACATTATTAATAAAGAGTTTATTTGTTCTTGCACTTATATTAGTAGGATTTATGACTCATAGTAAATTGGGTATTGAATCTTCTGTAGTCGCAATAACTGGAGCTTGTATATTATTATTAATCGGAAAACAAGACCCTCACGAGATAATATACAGCGTTGAATGGCCTACTATAGCCTTTTTTGCTGGATTATTTATAGTTGTAGGTGGTCTTTCAAATACCGGTGTAATCTCAATGCTTGCTAAATTATTAGTTGAAAAAACTCATGGTGATGTAATTCTTACAATGTTTTTACTTCTTTGGATTTCTGCAATAGTTTCATCATTCTTAGACAATATACCTTTTGTAGCTACACTTATCCCACTAATACTTACAATGCATACTCAAGGTATGGATGTAACACCACTATGGTGGGCTACTTCACTAGGTGCATGTCTTGGTGGAAATGGTACACTAATCGGTGCATCTGCTAATGTAGTCTTAGCTAGTGTAGGTCAAAAGCATGGATATCCTATCACCTTTAAAAGTTTCTTAAAGGTAGGTTTTCCTATAATGATATTTACAGTAATTATTTCAACAATTTATTTAACAATAAAATTTGCGATATAGATATTTAAATTTATATAAAAACTATTTTTGCATAAATTTAAAAAATATTTTTTATCCATATTTACATATACTTTAATAAAGTATTTTCAAAAGGGAGGTAAAGTTTTATGTCATTTAACAGAATTGATTCAGTCAATGGTGACTCAATTGAAATAAGACTTAGACAGTTAGGTGCTAGCAAAATCCAAAAAGTGCAGGGCTGCCTTTATTTTATAAAATTTATACTTGATGATGACTTTGAGGTTATGTATACATACAATATAAATGCAAAGAATAAATATTTCTTACAGAGGATAGAGCCATATCCAATACCTAATGGTACATTCTCAACTGAAGTAAAGATAGTTGATTTTATAAAAAAAGATATAGCTAAGTTTAGAAAAGGAATTAAAAGCGAACATTTTGACGATTTCTTAGAGGCTACAGCTCAAGCAAATAAATTTGTAAGACAATTAGATGATTTTTATTTAAATTATCAAGTAGAAGAAGATAGCTTAGTAAGCGATTCACTAGGTCAAATAAATACTACTATAGACAATTTAAATAAACGTCTTGAAAGTTTAATAAATCACTCTAAAAAAATCGACTAAAGTCTAAATAAATACGCTAAAAAGGCTATCATATTTATATAGGTAGCCTTTTAATTTTCTTTTAGTTTATATAAATTTATTTCTTACGTTTTAATTTTCTTAATTCTTTATTTGTGAAACGGCTCAATATGAGTCGCTACTTGTATATTTTTATTTAACTTTTCTCTCATAGTATTTTCAATATTGTGAGTTAGCTCATGTGATTTTTCAACGGTCATATCCGGCTCAACCATAATATCCATATCTATATATATATTATTTTCACATCCTCTACTTCTAATATTTTTAATATATTTTATCTCGCTAAATTCTACAACAATTTCTCTTATTATATTTTCATCTATTACAGCACTATCTACTAAAATACTAATAGTCGATTTGAAAATTTCATATGCACCGTGCAAAATAAATATTCTAACAACAAACGATACTAACTTATCTATTATTACTGGAAAACCTAGCTTTATACATATTAAAGTTATCAAAACACCTAGAGATACATAAACATCACTTTTTGTGTGAAGAGAATCTGAAACTAAAATGTAGCTGTTGACCTTTTTACCAACGCTATATTCATATTTAGTTACAATTATATTTATTATCAAGGTAATTATTAAAATTACAAAACTAATCGTAGTCATATTTAAGCTTTCTGGATTTTTAATTTGTAAAATAGCCTCGGCTACAATTTTTAATGCAATAAATACCATCATCATTCCAATAAATAAACTAGATAGCATCTCAAATTTAGTATGACCATAAGGATGTGTTTTGTCCTTTGGTCTTGCAGCTATCGAAATTCCCACAATGCCTACAATATTTGAAGCAGAATCAGAAAGTGAGTGAAAACCATCGGCCAAGACACTTGAGCTATTTGTCAAGCTTCCAACAACTATCTTCATAACTGTTACAGCTAAATTCGCCACAAGGATGAATAATAAGATATTTTTTACTTTCTTATATTTGTCCATAACCTTCCTCCTAATATCTGTGAGAAATTTTACATAATTATTTTTTTATATAATAATAGTATATTGTTGTAATTTTTTTTTGTGATTTTATTTTTAGTTTAATTTAAAATTTATAATATTTTGTATATAAATACTAAATTATTAAATATGCAAAATAATATCAAATATTAATACTCTGTGTTTTTATAATACTTACTATATAATAAAAAAAGCTACCAAAAATCAGTAGCTTTTTTTATATGTTAAATATATTTTATTATTTTATATTGTGTCCATGATCATGGCCACATCCATTTCCTTTTGAGTGGTTATGAGAACATGCGTCGTTTACTGAGAACTCTTGTAACTTATTTTCTTTTAATAATTTTAAGTTAGATTCTATAGTGTCATTTATACCTCTATAAACTTTAGTTCCCATTTCATTTAATTTCATTATAGCTCCAGCGCCTATTCCACACACTATTATAGCATCTACTTCTTGACCTTTTAGTGCTTTTAGTGGTTGGCATTTGCCGTGTTCATGACCTAAGTCACCGTTATTTATACTTTTTATTTCTTTTGAATCTAAGTCGCATATAATAAATTCTGGTGCAGAACCAAAATGACCATATGGCAAACTTTCCATTCCTTTATTTTCTGAAACTGGTATACATACTTTCATATCTACATCCCCCTATTTTTACAACACTTTTTATTTAACTTACAATTTGCACAACAATTAAGTTGTATTTCATTTAATTTTTCTTTGTTTATAAATGTGTCGTCTTCAATATCGTTTATCATCTTTAAAAACAACATAGCCTCATGAAAACAATCATCATTTATAATATACATAACTGTATATCCCTGTTTTATTCCTGTGACAATCCCGGCTTCTTTTAGCACTTTTATATGCTGAGAAACTGCTGAATCTGAAATTCCAAGATGTTTTGAAATACCCTTTTGGCAAATTGTCTTTTTAGAGATAATTAACAATATCTTTAGCCTTGTTTCATCGCTCAACGCTTTAAAAACTTTTACTAAATCCTTCATAATTAACTCCTTATTTAATTAAGTATTTACTTAATTAAATAATAGTACTCTTAATTGAAAAAGTCAACTTATTTACCACTTTTTATATGCTTATATTTTTGTATTAGTATTTAAATATTGACCGTGCGCTTTAGTTTTTTTTTTATAATCTATTGAAAATTTAGGACATCTTTATCTACTTCAAAGTCAAAATTATTATTTTTTAAACAATCCACAATAGAGATTATTTTCTCTCCTGTTTGTCCCGATATTTTCTCTGCTACATATTTACTGTTTCCTGTTGCTGAAAAATAAAAAATCATTATATTCCTCCTTCTAATAAATACTTTAAGTATATTTTTGCGTCTTCCTTTGATAAAATATTTTCTTTTAAAAATCCCCACTCTAATACTAAAACAACTGTATTGCTGTAGTGTTCTAAAAGCATTTCATGTGGTACCTTCTTTTTCTCAACACAACTGCAACCTTTTATTTTTATATTTATTTGATTTTTCATATATATTTTAAAAATTTGCATAAACTCTCCATTTGGATTATTTTGTTTTGTTATCCTTCTGAGTATTTCTATATTTTTTTCAAAAAAATCGTAAAGACTGTTAAATAAATCATACATTTTTTCATCAGTATCCATATAATCATAGTCATTTTGAAAATCTATTTTTTCTCCAAAACAATCCCAACAATAATTGAGAAGACCATACTTATCTTCAAAATAATTATAAAAAGTAGCCCTTGGATAATTGCTTATCTCACAAATTTCGCTGACCATTATATTTTCAAATGGTTTCTTTGAAAGCAATTCAATCATTGTACGACTAAAGTCTTCCAAAGCCCTTTTAGCAAATCTCGTTTTATTTACTTTTTTCATAAATTTCTCCTTTATAAAAAATCTGTATTCTAAATACTTTCAAAATATATTTAAGATAATTATATTTAAATAAACATAATCATTTAGATTTTATAAAGTCTTTAGACATCTGTAAATATATCTCAAAATATTTTTTATATAAATCTTCAGTAGTAGTTATATGTCTAAATATAGACATATTTATATTTTTATCTATATTTATAATAATAAATTCAAAACAATCATCATTGAATATAAAATATACTCAAATACTAAAAAAAAGACGGCATAAGCCGTCTTTTCTAAATATCTATCAAAATCTTTTATATTATTTAGATTTTTTTGCTATATATTCTACTGCATTTAATGCAGCTGTTAAACCTTGACCTGCAGATTTTAAGTATGAGTATGGTCTTCCGACACAATCTCCACAAGCAAATAATCCATCTATATTTGTCTTCATATTTGCATCTACTTTTATATGTTCACCGTTTAACTCTAATCCTGGAACTAAATTTTTAGGTGACATACTGTCTTTTATTATGAATACGCCATCTATATCAAGTGATTCATCTTGGAAGTTTAATTTATTTACTAACATTTCACCTTGTATTTCTGTAGGTTTTTTATCTAGTATTTCAACTCCTGAATCTATTAATGATAAATCTTTTTTGATGTTATTTCTCATAGGTACAAAATATGTTTTATTTGCTATTTCGTTTAAGAAGTTAGCTTCATGTATCGCTTCTTCGTTATATCCAAGTACGCATACATCTTTTCCTTTGTAAAGCGGTGCATCGCATGTTGCACAGTAACTTACACCTCTTCCTAGGAAAGTGTCTTCTCCTTCTATTGATTTAGCACTATCTAGACCTATTGCAATTATTACAGTAGTCGCTTCAAACATTTCAGATCCACTTGCAAGTGCAAAGTAATCACCCATAGAGTATACATTTGTTATTTTATGTTCGTCAATTTGTATATCCATAGATTCTATATGATCCATAAAATGTTGTTTAAGGTTAGCTCCTGATATATTGTAAAGACCAAGATAGTTGTCTATTGATGGAGCTTTTTCAATCTTAGTACTAAGCGATTTATTTCCAAATATTACAAAACTTTTATTTCTTATTTTTGCATTAACTGCAGCACTAAGACCTGCTGGTCCGCTTCCTATTATCGCTATATCATATCTCATAATATCACCTTTTTATAAGTGTGCTTCAACTTTTGATTTTAACACGTCTTTTGGCATGAATCCCATTAAAGTATCTACTTCTTCTCCATTTTTGAATATTTTCATTGTTGGAACTGATACTATTCTGAATTTTTGAGCTAAATCCATACTTTGGTCTATATCTACTTTTACAAAGTTTACATCAGTTAATTCTTCACTTAATTCTTCAAATACTGGAGCAAGCATTTTACAAGGTCCACACCAAGTTGCGAAAAAGTCTACTACTACAACTCCACTTTCTACTGTATTATTGAATTCATTTGAGTTTATTATTTTAGCCATTTATATATCCTCCTAAATTATATCTACTATATTAACAATTATACCCATGTTTTTGGAAGAGTACCATTTTTTTATTCTGTTAATTTTTTCTAATCTTCATCTATAGGTATAATTATTTCAAACTTTGTCCACTTACCATATTCTGAGTCTACTTTTAATTTGTATTTTAGACTCTCTGAGATTACTTTTGCTATTGAAAGTCCTATTCCAGAGCCGTCTATATCTTTATTTCTTACATTTTCACTTCTAAAGAATCTATCGAAGAGATGAGGTAGTTCTTCTTTTTTTATACCAAGTCCATTGTCTTCGATTTTTATATATATTTTTTCATCTTTTTCACTTAGAGAAATTTTTATATAGTCGTCTTCTTCTGTATATTTAAATGCGTTGTCTATAAAAATGATAAATAACTGTCTTAATTTATTTTTATCACTTAATATATTTTTATGCTTTAATTGTGAAGAAATCTTTAATGTTTTATTTTGAATCATTGCTATATCAAAGAAATCATCGCATATATCTTTTACTAAAGCTTCTAAATCGACTTCTTCTTTTGTAACTAAATCCACATAGTCTTCTTTTGTAAGTGTAAGTAAGTCATTTATCATTTTCTTAAGTCTTCTAGTTTCATTCATCGCATCAGCTATACCTTCAACCTCGTCATTTATAGTATTATTTGGGTGCTTTAAAAGCCCCTCTAATTTAGATGATACTATTGTTATAGGTGTTCTAAGCTCATGTGATGCATCTTGAATAAACTTAGCTTGATTATTCCAAGTTACCTCTATTGGTTTTAATGCATTTCTTGTAAGATAAATAGCTATAAAGTATGTTAGTATACAAAATATTATTACTACTTTTATCATAGTAAGCAATAGTTGTCTTCTAGAACTTATCTCACTGCTTATCTCTCTAAATATTCTTATTGTGCAATTTTTATAGGTATAATTACACTCTCTTAGTTGATATCCTTCTTTTGTTGAATATGTATAAAATCCATCACCTTGATTTTTAAACTTTGGTTCATTATCTCCAAAATACGGGTTAGTATTTACTTTTATTAGGGTGTTGTCTATGTACATATACACCATATCTTTAGGGTTTTGTAATTTTATACCTTCAGCCTTTAAGCCTAACATAAGCCCGTATCTAGAATCTAAATTCTCTAGCTGACTTATTATAGAGTTTAGTTCATTTTCCATTTGCTTGTTTATATTGTTGTTATTTGTATATCCAAAATAAACATATGTAAACATACAAAGTAAAATTAAAAATCCTGAAACTACAAGCATATTTATTCTGATAAGCCTTTTTTGAGTTTTTGTAATGACTTCTTTATTTATCATCAAACATATAACCTACTTTTCTTTTTGTTTTTATACATTTATCATATCCATATTTGCTAAGTTTTTTTCTTAAATGACTTATATAAACTTCGACAATTTCTATTGTAACATCAGAGTCAATACCCCAAACTCTATCATAAATCTGCTCCTTTAATAATATAGAACCTTTATTTAAAAGAAGGTATTCAAGCAAATTAAATTGTTTATTTTGAAGCTCTATTTCTTCATCTTTTACAAAAACCCTTCTTTTATTTAAGTCTAAATGTAAATCTCTAAAGTCTATGCTGTTTCTATCTTGCATCTTTCCATTAGTCCTCAAAATAGCATATATTCTAGCAACTAACTCCTCCATATAAAATGGTTTTGTAAGATAATCATTTGCCCCTATCTCAAAAGCCTTTACTTTATCATTTAGCGATTCTTTAGCTGTTAATATTAATACTGGTGTATCTATAAACTTTTCTCTCATAGACTTTAATATCTCTATTCCAGATAAATTAGGAAGCATAAGATCTAAAACAATTAAATCATATATATTTTGCTCTATCATATAAAGTGCTTCCTCACCATCGCTGCATGACTCTGTTTCAAAATGAGTATTTAATTCATCTAAAATGCTTTTTAATAATTTTATATTGTCTTCAACGACTAAAACTTTCATATATACCTCCCAACAATGTCATTAATCAATTTTTTATAATCAATTTGTATTTATATTAAATTAAGCTTCTATAAATATTATAGAAGCTTGATTTGTTTGTGTATTAATTTCTTACAATACTTGCAGTATTAGTCTTTAAATCGATATCTATATTTGATTTATTTTCTATATCATCATAAGTATATCCTATAATCTCTAAAGTATTTTCTTTATCAGTACTATTTAGCATTAATGCACTAAAATCTTTTGCTTTTAATGTTGAATTATTAGATATATTGCTGACACTTATATATTCACCATCTGAATTTTTTTCAGCTACTTTTAATATTATATTTCCTAAGTTTTTTTGTGAATTATTTTTAATTTTTACTTTGTAGCTAGTATCATCAATCCCTTTAAAGTCGTATATTTCTAAAATATCGTATTTAAGCATGTCTTCTAATTCTTTTTGATTCTCTTCTAAATTAGATAGCTTTTCTATATTTGCTGTATTCTCATTTAAATCTACATTTACATTATAATCTTCTGTTTCATAACTATATCCTATTATATCTATAGTATAAGTGTAATTTTGAGGGATAATTTTTATAAGAGCTTTTTCATCTCTTTTAAGCGAAATTTATACAGGAACTTGTTTTGTAGATATTTTATTTTGATTTTCATCTAATTCAACATAATTTATACTTATATTTTTAAGTATTTTATTTGATTTATTTTTTATCTTTGTACTCACATTATTTTTTGTCGTATTATGAGAAATACCAGTTATCTTAGTATTTTCTATTTCTAATACTTTTGCCTCGCTCTTTGCAACTTCATACCCTATTTCTTTTTCTGATTCATTAAGTCTAAAAACTACAATTAATATTACTATAGCAATTACAGTTAATAATGATGTAAATATTAATTTTTTATTATTCATATATAAATTCCCCTATCAAAATCATTTTGTCATTTAAAGTAGATCTTTGTGGTTTTTCATAAAATCATAAAGCGCTTGTGTGACTAATGTTTTTCTATCGTATGATGAATTGCTACATAGACGCAAGAAATCATCCCATACTCCTTTATCTACTTTTAAATTTACTGTTTTGTCACTAGTTTCTTCAAAGTCTATAGCTATGGATTTCTTTTGTTTTTTTGGTTTTAAAGATTTACAATCTCTAACCTCTAAGTACCAATCATAAACTTCACATAGTTTATCTAAATCTTCTTGAGTTAAATTTATTTTTCTATCTTTTTTAACTTTTGTAGATTTTTGTTTATTTTTAGTTACATCTTTTGTATCTTCTTTAGCTTTATTTTTTTTATTGTTTATTTTCTCAGGTGATTTTTCAACTTTATCTTCTTTTGATTTAAGTTTTTTCTCTATAGAAGACTTCTTTGCTGATTTTGGTTTGTTTTCTTTTTTGTTTTGTTCACTTTTAATTAATGTATTATCTACAAAAGATACCTGTACAGATGTATTTATAGATTCTTTATTATCTTTTATATATTTACCATTTACACTTTTATATCCATTTTTATTTAAATTTCTTCTTAATGTTTGTGGTTTTACACCCAAGGTAGAAGCAATCTCATCCAAAGAAATGCCCTTGTCTTGCAGTCTTAAAAATTCGTCTATTCTTTGATTAGAAGCCATTGTTCTCCTCCATTTATTTCTTTTTATTAATTGTACCATAAAACCATTATTTTTACACTTTTCTTTAATATAAAAGAAGCTAATCAGATAAAATTATATATTTTATTTGATTAGCTATATTAACATATCTACCTTTATTAAACCTTAATTATTATATCTATCTTATAATTTTTCTAGTTAGTGTACCTATACCTATTCCCATACAAATAACACCTAAGACCATCTCTATATCAGCCAATATAGCTGATTCAAATATAGGGTCGCATATTTCATTGCCAACTCCTGTAAATAAACCTGTACTAAGTGAAAATGCATTTAAAAATTCTTCAAAGAATTTTCCAAAGGATAAAGTTTCTATGGCGATTATACTGTTGTATTTAACTATTCTTCCGTCTATATTTACTCCTACTATCAAAAATAAAAATGTAAATATTAGTATTATAGCAAAGCTAAAATAAATACTGTAAATTGGTCGTTCTCCATATCCACACGAAAACCAATATAAGTAGGACTTAATTTTAGATAGAAAATCCAGAGTTTTATGTTCTTCTCTTTTTCCTAGGTAGTAGTACTCTCCAAAATTGCTTTTTAAGTTGTTTTGTTCATATTGAAATGCGATATTTTGATATATCATATAAAAGCCTTCGTATTCATCTCTGTCGTTTTTTCTATGTAGGAGCTTATCAAAGAAGGTCTTGGTATCAAAAGTTGTCATATATTTATCGTCAAATTCAAAATCACTTATATAGCATTTTCTAGTTTTTAAATTTTGCATACCACAATCGCAGACTAAAATTTTAAATAAGTCGCTATCTTTTATAATGACACCTTGCATATCTGTAAGTTCAAAATTTGTATTTTCAAATGTGCATTTTTCAAATAAAGCATAAGATAAATTACTTCCTTTAAACTGTGAATATATATAACAGTCTTCAAAATAACACGAAAAATTATCTTTTATATTTAGAGATGGAGTCTTTATCGAGTCTTCCTTTATAAATGTGCAATTTTCAAATATAATTCCTCCTCCACCGAAGCTGCACTTTTTAAAATTACATCCAATAAAGAAACAATCTACAAATTTAATATTTTGAAATTTACAGTTAAAAAAATTAGCACATATAAAATCCTCTCCATTTATAATTTGGAAATCTTCTTCTTTTAAAACTCCACTAATTCCTATAAGCTGTTTTTTTGTATTTTTAAAACTGTACTCTCCTGTAAGGCTATATCCGCTTATTAAACTCTTGTCATTTTTTATTTGAGACCTAATTTTTTTATTGTTTTCTTTTCTTTTTGATATTTGTTTTTCTAGTTTGTAATTTTCTTCTTTAAAGTTTACATAAGGCATAAAAATACTCCTTTAATATATAAAATATATCATTTTTAAATATTATTACCATAATATTTGTTTTAATACTACGTATATTTGTTTTATTATAAAGCCTTATACTTAACTGAAATTACTCTGTGCAAGGTTATTCCTTCCAATATAGATGGTAGTTTATTATTTAGTATATAAACATACTCAATAATAAAGTCTATAATAAAAAAACTGCTAAGGTTTTATACTTAGCAGTTTTAATTTATTTTTAATTTATATTTTGATTTATTTTTATTTAACTTATTTGATTGATCTATTAGATTGAGTTAGCTCTTCTTCTATATCCACGTCTACACTTTTACCGAAAATTTGAATTCCAATAAATACTGCAGCTAATGCCACTGGAAGAACTATATAAACAGGCATTCCGAATCCTGCTGGAATATATCCAAATAATATAGTTATAGAACCTACAAATAGAGAATAAGGTATTTGTGTTCTAACATGGTCTATATGGTTGCATCCTGCACCCATTGAAGATAATATTGTTGTATCTGATATTGGTGAGCAGTGATCTCCAAATATTGCTCCTGTTAAAACTGCACTTGTAGATACTATTACATAGCTCATATCAGGATTAATTGAGTATGCTAGTGGTATTGCAAGCGGCATAAGTATACCCATTGTCCCATAAGATGTTCCTGTTGCAAATGATATTATTGCACCTAAAACAAATATTATACTTGGTAGAGTAAATGCTGGTATTGAATCTGATAAGTAGTTTATTAAGAATTTAGCAGTTCCTAATTCTTTTATAACTGAACTTAATGACCAAGCACATATCAATATTACACAAGTTATAAGTAAAGTTTTCATTCCATCTACCCATATTTCTATACCTTGACTTATTGTGAACATTTTTTTACTTGCTCCCATAATCATAGCAACTATTCCCGCAAATAATGCTGATTGGAATAATGCAACTGATGCATCTGAGTTACTAAATGCTTCTCTTATAGCTTCAAATGAAAATGGTGCATTTTTCATTATTTCGATTGATACATTATTATCTCCAGCCATTATAGTAGTATAACCACTATAATAGAAAGCAATTAATGCACCTACTATTAATGTTCCTATTGGTATTATAGCACTCCATATATTTGGTACAACACCTTCTAAAGGTTCTAAATCATCGTGTTCTTGCGATATTTTTTTGTTTAATTCATTTCCATCAGCAAGACTTTTTCCACCACGTCTCGCTTCTAATTCACATTTTCTCATTGGACCGAACTCTTTTAATAAGCATGATGTTATAACGATAAATGCTAATATTAATATATTGTAAAATCTAAATGGTATTGTATTTAAAAATACGCCAAATGCGTTTTCATTTACACCAATTGAATTAAAAGCGTCTCCTATAAGTCCAACTTCTAGTCCTATCCAAGTTGAAATTATTGCAAGTCCTGCCACTGGAGCAGCAGTTGCATCTATTATAAATGCTAATCTCTCTCTTGAGATTTTCATTTTATCAGTTACAGGTCTCATCATAGGCCCTATTATTAGTGAATTTGCATAGTCATCAAAGAATACTAAAAGACCTGCAAACCAAGTTATAAGCTGTGCTGACTTTGCAGTTTTTGCTTTTTTGGATAATGCTTCAGCTATTGCCTTTGCTCCACCCATTTTACTTACTAGGTTTATAACTCCACCTATTGCTAAAACTTGTAATATTATTCCTGCATGCCAAGGATCTGCAAGAGAGTCTACTGCTCTACTTACTAAATCTAAAAATGCATGTATTATTGTATAAAAAATATTGATTCCTGCGAAATTTAGAATGAATCCACCAGACATAATTCCTATAGCTAAAGATATAACTACGTTTTTTGTTGCAAATGCAAGTATTATTGCTACTAGTGGTGGTATTAATGTTAGCGCCCCATATTTATCTGCATTGACCTGGTCAATATCTACTTCTTCGGCAAATGCCATTACAGTAGACATCATGAATATCATTATCGATATTAATGCTACTTTTGATGTTTTGTTTTTCATTTTCTCCTCCTAATATTATGAATATCAGAAAGGTACACTAAAAATGTTGATTTTCTAATCAACAAGATTTGCTACTTTATATGCTAAAAGATAAGTTTTGATAGCTCTCCACATTTAGTGACAGTGATATATATATTTTATATACCCCCAGTTATATAGGCTTAAAGTATCACCTATATACTTCGGCAACATACCCTTTCAAGATAAGTCATCGTACTTCCCTCGTTATCTTTACTCTTATATATTGCACCTCTACCTTACTATACATATTCATGTTGTATTATTTTCTCTATTATATATTAATTATTTCCTAAATTCAACCATATTT